>CAXBPH010000067.1:0-28578 GCA_963977445.1 uncultured bacterium
CCACCAATGGCAAGTTGGAAGCAGCTAGCACCAACTTCCCCACCACCGCCCAACACGCTTAGTTGAATAGATTTTCCTGAAGTCATATGAACGCATTGTACGTTTACGGAGTCAAACTTGTCAAAATATATTGAACATTGATGCCGGAACCCCCTGCATATACTTGAGATAGGCAACCCGAAGCCGCCATCCTACCCCGGGCAGTACAATGGAATCCGGCAGTTCAGACTGCGACAGGCTGTTTTCGCTCCTCCCGGTCTACAACATAATCATTTCAAGAAATCTATGAAATTCCCGTTGGTAGTCACGCAAGCCCCCTTGAGTTGAGCCCACATCACCTTGCGCCCCCCGTGGGCACTCGCCTACAATATCGTTCTGGCAGAAAAACACCCGTGTACCCAGCTTTTTGTCAGGTTTTCCCGTAGTTCAGAAAGGAATCCCGCACCTCCCCATGTCTCATTCGCCTGATCTCAACGATGTGTCTGGCCCCCTGGGCGAAGAGCAGATTCAGGCCCTGCTCCATGGGTTGCGCCAGGAATTAGAGGCCGACAGCTACGTCCCCGGCTCAATCGTTCGGGTAGAAATACCTGTGAATGCCATCAATCCCCTTGCCTGGCTCCATGGGCAGCGCAATCAGACCCATTACTATTGGGCCAATCGCGATGGGGACTTTGAGATGGCGGGCATCGGTGAGGCCGATGTGCTCGTTCCTGACGGGCAAGCCAGTGGTGCGGGGCTCTTTACCCTCATGCGTCGTCGCCTATCGCTGGTATGGCCCGCTCTCCGATATTACGGCGGGTTCCGCTTCCAGGAAAGCGACCTGAGCAGCCCCCACTGGAACAAATTCAAAGCCTATCGGTTTATCGTGCCTCGCATCGAAATCCTTCGCCGGGGCGATGAGGTCGAAATGGCCTGTAACCTCCGTGGCGGCGACACCGCACGGGTGGAAGAAGCGCTCCAGACGATAGCGTCCGATCTCCGGGCCTTGCAACGGCCCGCCGATACCCTCGAAACCGAACTCCCCCCCCTCGTGGACCGGGTCGATCTCCCCGACAAAAAAGGCTGGGAGCAGCTGGTTCACCGCGCCCTCGATGCCATTGCGGGCCATGAACTTGAAAAAGTGGTCCTGGCGCGGGAAACGGAATTTCACTTCGACACCGACACGACCCTGGATCCTATCGGCTTGCTTCGCCGACTGTTGCGTCACACCAACAACGCCTATGAGTTCTGTTTTCATCCCACAGCCAATCGGGCCTTTCTCGGTGCCTCCCCGGAGCGTTTGTTTCACCGAAACAACGTGTATCTGCAGAGCGAGGCCCTTGCGGGCACGCGGCCCCGAGGTGCCAATGACGCAGCCGATGAAGCCCTGGGCAATGCCCTCCTGAGCAGCGACAAAGATCTGCGGGAACACCGTTTCGTAGTCCGGACTTTGCGCGAACATTTTCAGCGCTTCTGTGTCGCTACCAACCACGACCCGGAACCCACCCTGATGCGGCTCCGTAACTGCCAGCATCTTCACACCTACATGGAAGGCATCTTGAAACAGCACGACGTCGATGCCGCGCTGTTGGAGGCCTTTCACCCCACACCTGCGGTGGGTGGGGTGCCCCGTGCAAAAGCGTTGGAATGGCTGGCGAAAAACGAGCCCTTTGATCGGGGCGTTTATGCGGCACCCGTGGGCTGGGTCGGTTTTGACGAAGCAGAGTTTTGCGTCGGCATTCGCTCGGGCCTCATTGAAGGTAACACCCTCGCCCTCTATTCGGGTGCGGGCATCGTGCCCGGCTCGGTGGCATCCGAAGAATGGGACGAAATAGAAAATAAGATGAGTAACTTTCTGGAGGCCCTCCACGATGAACCCCACTGATGCGCCCAACCTCAATTATGCGTGGTGTGGACTGATCGTAGAAGAACTCATTCGCCAGGGTGTTGCGGGATTCGTCATTTCGCCGGGCTCCCGGAGTGCGCCCCTCACGGTCTCGGTAGCGCGCAATACGCGGGCGAAATATTGGATCCACTACGACGAACGGGGTGCCGGATTCTTCGCCCTGGGCCTCGCCAAAGCCACAGGCAAACCTGCCGTCCTGATTTGCACCTCGGGCAGCGCCGTGGCCAACTATTGGCCCGCCGTCGTGGAAGCCGCCATGGACCACGTCCCTCTAATCCTCCTGACCGCAGATCGCCCGCCAGAATTGGTAGACTGTGGGGCCAACCAGGCCATTGACCAGACACGCATCTACGGTGATTACGCCCGCTGGTACGCCGCCCTGCCGTGCCCCACGGCGGATTGCCCCCCGACCTATGTTTTGACCACGACCGACCAGGCCTGGCAGCGCAGTCAATTTCCGCTGGCAGGGCCGGTTCACGTGAATGTCCCCCTTCGTGACCCCCTCGACCCGAAGGAAGACGAATCGGTCGCGAAAGACATGTTTGGGGACCTCTCCGCCTGGGTAGAAAGCGAATTACCCTTCACCCGCTACGATACGCCCCAGCATCAACTTCCCGACCGGCTTGGCGCACAACTTCTGCGGGACGTAAAATCGTCAACACAGGGCCTCGTAATCGTAGGGCGTCTGGACAACCCGAATGATGCCGTAGCCATTCGCACACTCATCGCGTCGCTGCAGTGGAAGGTCTATGCCGATATCACCTCGGGACTTTATGGGCCCGATACGTCAAAATGGCTCCTGACGGATGTGGATGAATTCATCCTCGATATGGGGATGCACCATCCCGAATGGAGCCCCGATTGTATCCTCCACCTCGGTGGGAGTTATACGTCCAAAGCGCTTCTGACCTTTCTGAAACGTACGCCCGCCGGCACCTATTTACACATTGCCAATACCGACCAACGTCTCGACCCCAACCATCAGGTTACGCAGCATATTTCCATGGCGGTGGATGACTTTTCCACCTGGCTCGCGAATAACCTTGGGGACCGGAAGGCGGTCGAGGCCGACCCAACCACCGCTTCGGATACGGCTATTCCCGAACGGTTAACCGAGCCCGCCGTGGCGCAGCTGCTGAGCGGCCTCGTCCCCGAAGACAGCCTGCTTTTCGCAGGCAGTTCCATGCCCATTCGCTTGGTCGAGAAATACTTTCGCCCAATCCACGCCACGATACGGGTTGCCGCCAATCGCGGGGCCAGTGGCATCGATGGCAACATCGCCACGGCACTGGGCATGGCCGCTGGTCGCTCCGGCGCAACCACCATACTCGTCGGAGACCTCACGGCCCTCCATGACCTGAACTCCCTCGTCCTCCACAAGCATGTCGAAGGGCCCGTCCTACTTATTGTGCTCAACAACGACGGCGGCGGCATCTTCCATTATTTGCCCATCGCCCAATCCCAGGAGCCGTGCTTCGACGCCTGCTTTGGCACCCCCCACGGGCTCAATTTCCAGGGTGCTGCCCAGATGTTCGGGCTGAAGCACACTGCACCGAAAAATCCTGCCGAGTTTGGGACCGCCTATAACGACGCGCTGGCCGACGGTGGTGCAACCCTCATCGAAGTCCGCACCAATCGTTACGAAGCGCGAAACCACCTGAGTGGCCACCCAAACCGGATGGACGACACCACGTCGGACCGGACAGAACAGTCTCTGAAATTTATCTCCGAAAACAGCGAAGCATTCTTCCTTCCCGATGCCCTCCGGCCGGAACCCCTCGCCGGGGACCCCGGTAATCCGCCACTCCTGCTCATTCATGGCTTCATGGGCAACCGGGACGATTGGCAGGATCTGGCCCAGGAATTTGAAACGACTCACTACGTACTCGGGGTGAACCTGCCCGGACACGGCCCCGGATGGGATGGGTTTCCCGTGGATTTCTACGACATGAGCGCGTGCGCGGCCGCACTGAATACCCACCTCGACAACATGGGCCTCGGCCCCTGCGCCCTGTTGGGTTATTCCATGGGAGGCCGCTTCGCTTTTTATCTCGCCACCCTATTTCCCGATCGCTACGTTCGCGTCATCCTGGAATCGGCTTCGCCGGGCCTGGAAACGGAAGAAAAGCGAGCGGCGCGGCAGGCCCAGGATCTGGCGATAGCCCAGCGTCTCGACACGATGCAGCCGGATAGTCAGGCATACCGGGACTTTCTTGAAGAATGGTATAACCTGCCCCTCTTTGAGTCTCTTCATAAGCAGCCCAGCGTCCGTCAGGGCCTCATTGACCGACGCGTAGCCGTCAACTACCCCAAACACCTGGCCCAATCCCTGGCCTGCTTCGGTACCGGCTCCCAGCCCAATCTCTGGCCCTTTTTGAAGACCTATCGCACACCTACCCTCCTCCTGGTGGGCGAAATGGACCGAAAATACCGCGTCATCGCGGAAGACATGTGCGCTGCCTGCCCGGCCATGGCGATTGAGGTCTTCGCCGGTTGTGGGCATATCCCCCACCTGGAAAGCCCAAAACCCTTTGTCACTTCGGCGCGCAGCTTTCTAATCAACGCCTGAAAGTACCCATCACTCGACCCGCCCCCCATCTCCGAAAGATCATTGTAGCGCGCAATCTGGTGTATACTGAGCCTCGTGGCTCGTCCCTGCTGAAAATTATCAGGTGAACATTGGGTTAGTCTGCATGCCGGTGTTCCCTGGGCTCCGGTCTGGCGACCACACATGTCGGTCATTTAACTGCGTATTGGCCCCCACGATTCACAAGGCGATATATGTCTATTCGAGTTGCATTAAATCACCGCACATCTTATCACTATGACCGTTCCGTCAATCTGGGCCCTCAGATGGTCCGTCTTCGCCCCGCGCCCCATTGCCGAACCCCTATCTTGAGTTATTCCCTGAATATTAAGCCTCAGGACCACTATTTAAACTGGCAGCAGGACCCCCATGGCAATTTTCTGGCCCGGGCCGTTTTCGATAAACCCGCGCGCAGTCTCGAGATAGAAGTTGACCTTGTTGCGGAAATGACCGTCATAAATCCCTTTGAATTCTTCGTGGAAGACGCTGCCGAAGAGCATCCTTTCACCTACGATGCCTGGTTGGGACGGGAAATCCGGGCCTTCCTCGAAACAGAGTCTCCAAAGCCCAACTTTAAGAAATTTCTCGCCGGTCTCGACCGCTCCAAGCTGCGCACCGTCGACCGGTTGGTCGAGATTAACCGGTGTGTAAACGAGCGGGTGTCTTACGTCATCCGCATGGAACCGGGCGTTCAGACGCCGGAAGAGACCCTGACGCTGGGCACGGGATCCTGTCGTGATTCCGCCTGGCTCCTGGTGCATACCCTGCGCCACCTCGGGTTGGCGGCACGCTTCGTTTCGGGCTACTTGATACAACTCGCGCCCGATGAAAAGTCGCTGGATGGCCCTTCCGGCACGGAAGTGGATTTCACCGACCTCCACGCCTGGGCAGAAGTCTTCATTCCCGGCGCAGGCTGGATCGGGATGGACCCCACTTCGGGCCTCATGGCGGGCGAAGGACATATCCCCCTCGCCTGCACGCCCGAACCCAGCTCAGCAGCACCCATTACGGGTGCCGTGGATGAAGCGGAGACGGTATTCGACTTTACCATGTCGGTCACCCGGATCCATGAGGACCCCCGGGTCACCAAGCCCTACACCGAGGAGGAATGGATCGCCATCGACACCCTCGGTCATCAGGTGGATGAACGCCTGCAGGCAGCCGATGTACGGCTGACCATGGGCGGTGAACCTACCTTTATCTCCATTGATGACATGGAAGGTGCCGAGTGGAACATCGCTGCGGTAGGTCCCGACAAGCGCCGCCTTTCTGAAATCTTGATTAAACGCCTTCGGGATCGCTTCGCACCCGGCGGCATGCTCCACTATGGTCAAGGCAAATGGTATCCCGGTGAATCCCTCCCCCGGTGGGCCCTGGCCTGCTTCTGGCGCGCCGATGGAATCCCCCTGTGGAACAACCTCGACCTCATCGCCGACGTGAACAAGGACTATGGACACACGACGGAACACGCGCAACGTTTTTCGAAGAAGCTCTCCGAAACACTGGGCGTAGAGTCCAAATGGATCGTTCCCGCGTACGAAGACGTTTTTCACTACATGTGGAAAGAGCAACGACTGCCCATCGACGTGAATCCCATGGATTCCAAGCTGAAGGATGCCGAGGAACGGGCACGTCTGGCCCGGGTCTTCGAGCGCGGCATCAATGAGCCCGTCGGTTTCGTCCTGCCGCTGAAGCGTCAGTGGTGGCAGGCCCAGGCCAATTGGTGCAGCGGCCCCTGGCCCGTCCGTGCTGATAAAATGTTTTTGCTGCCCGGCGACTCCTCGGTGGGCCTGCGACTGCCGCTGGATTCCCTCCCGTCTTCTCCGGAACCTTCGCCTCTTTCGGGCATCCCGGTAGATCCCGTGGGCATCCGTAACGAGTTACCCACCCCAAATTACGCCAACCAGGCGTATGTCGATGAACGTCCCGCACCGCAGGGGCTATCGGGCATATCCGAGCAGGCTGCCAAAAAAGGCAAACGCCTGGACGAGGCCGACGACAAAGCGACGGGTGAAATCGTCCGCACGGCACTCTGCGTTGAGCCAAGAGAGGGACGCATTCACATATTTATGCCGCCCTTGCAGCGCCTGGAAGATTATGTGGACCTCGTGGCTGCCATTGAGCATACTGCGGAGAGCCTGAAGATGCCCGTCGTTGTGGAAGGCTATCTGCCTCCCCCCGACCACCGCGTTTACAATCTCAAAGTCACCCCGGATCCCGGCGTTATCGAGGTAAACACCCACCCCACCAAGACGTGGCGTGATTTGGTGGACCTGACCTCCGGGCTTTATGAAGAAGCCCGGCTGACGCGCCTCGGCACCAATAAATTTGACCTCGACGGGCTGCACACCGGCACGGGTGGCGGCAACCACGTGGTGGTGGGTGGGGAAACACCCGCCGACAGCCCCTTCCTCCGCCGACCGGACATGCTGAAGAGCCTCGTCGCCTATTGGATTAATCATCCGGCCCTTTCCTATTTGTTCAGCGGACGTTTTATCGGCCCCACAAGCCAGGCACCCCGCGTGGACGAAGGGCGACAGGATTCCCTCTATGAACTCGAGCTGGCCTTCGCCCAGGTACCCCCACGGGGCCAGGATTGTCCGCCCTGGTTGGTAGACCGTATCTTTCGCAATCTCCTTACCGATTTGACGGGCAATACCCACCGGGCCGAATTCTGCATAGACAAGCTCTTTTCCCCCGACAGCAGTACGGGACGCCTGGGTCTGGTCGAATTTCGCGGCTTTGAAATGCCACCCCACTGGCAGATGAGTTGTACCCAGCAATTGCTGCTGCGGGCCCTCATTTCTCGCTTCTGGGATGAACCGTACACCCGTCCCATTGTAAAGTGGGGCACCGAACTCCATGATCGCTTCCTGCTCCCCTACTATGTCCAACAGGATATGGCCGATGTGCTCGGGGAAATGAACGATCTGGGCTTCCAATTTGATTCAAGCTGGTTTGATACCCACTGGGAGTTTCGATTTGCGAAAATCGGTGCCGTATCCCAGCAAAATGTAACGCTTGAACTGCGTACCGCTATTGAACCCTGGTATGTCCTCGGTGAAGAACCAACGGGCGGAGGGACGGCACGCTATGTGGATTCTTCTGTGGAACGACTCGAAGTAAAAGTGACCGGTCTCGTGGATACAAGACACGTCATTACCTGCAATGGGAGGCGTGTGCCCTTGCGCAGCACCGGTGTGGTCGGAGAATATGTGGCGGGTGTCCGCTATCGGGCCTGGTGTCCCCCCAGCTGTCTGCACCCGACCATTCAGGTCCATGCCCCCCTGGTATTTGATATCGTGGACACGTGGTCGAGCCGTTCTATCGGTGGATGCAAGTATCACGTATCCCACCCGGCGGGTATCAATCCCGATTCTTTTCCCATCAATGCTTACGCGGCAGAAGCACGCCGTTTTGCGCGATTCTTCCCCTTTGGCCATTCTCCTGGTGTCCGTGACACGCCACCCGTCGAAATTAATCCCCTGTTTCCCGCGACCCTTGATCTGCGGAGGAACCCGCCGCGGTGAATCAGTCTCAGACAATGTCCGGTGCCAAAACGGGCTGGGAGCGCTATGCCCCGCTGCCCGGTGTCTATGACGAGCTCAAAGCTGCTGACGGCTCCCTGCGTGCTCCCTGGCAACCCAGCGTGTCCGCCTTCGAGAACCTCGGCGCAGTAGAACTGCAAAACCGATGGGAACAGGGTGAGCGGGAAAACGCCAAGAACGGCATTACCTACAATCCCCATGATCAGGAACAGGGCCCTTCCCGCCCCTGGGCACTTGACCCGGTCCCGCTTATCCTGGCGGAAGATGAATGGAACGGGATTGATGCGGGTATCCGACAGCGGGCCGTCCTCTATGAGCTGGTCCTGCAGGACCTGTATGGCCCCCAGAAATTGCTCCGGGATCGGATACTGCCGCCCAACGTGCTCTTTGGCCATCCCCAATACTATCCGGCCTATCACACCATCCATGAGACCGATGCGCCCCGGTTGCAGCTCTATGCGGCCGATCTCGCGCGCTCACCGGATGGACGATGGTGGGTATCCGAAAACCGAACCCACGCCCCCTTCGGCTTGGGATATGTCCTCGAAAACCGTGTCATGTCGGCCCGATTTTTCCCGGAAGCCATGCGCGATGCCCACATTCATCGGGTTGCCCCGTTTTTTTCGGCCCTGCGGGAATCCCTGGCGGAACTCGCCCCCCAGAATCGTGAGAATCCCCACACGGTCCTTTGGTCAATGGGCCCCATGAGCCCAACCTATTTTGAAGACGCCTATCTCGCGCGCTATCTCGGCTACACTCTGGCCGAAGGTGCCGATTTGGCGGTACGCGGCAATCAGGTCATGTTAAAGACACTGGGCGGACTGCTCCCCGTGGAGGTGCTCTTCCGCAGGCTCCATGACGACGTCTGTGATTCCGTCGAGTTGCGTCCCAATTCTCCCTACAGCATTCCCGGCCTCCTTGAGGTGATGCGTTCCGGGGGTGTGGGCGTTTCCAACGGTTTGGGCAGTGCCCTGCTCGAAGCCCCGGTCATTCGTGCCTTCGAGCCTGTCTTGTCCCGCGTACTTCTCGGTGAGGAGCTCATACTCCCCACCGTCGCCACGTGGTGGTGTGGTGATCCCAAGGCCCTCACCTATGTGCTGGAGAATCTGGACAACCTCCTTATCACCCATGCCTATGAGGGAATCGATACCGTCGATATTCGCCCGTCCCAATTGGAATCGGAAGCAAAAGAAGAATTTATTCAGCGATTGAAAGCCACGCCCGATATCTTCGTCGCCCAGGAAACGGTGGCACGCTCAAGCACCCCCGTCTGGAACAACGGCGCGCCAGAACCATGGCGCCTTGCGTTGCGCAGCTATGCGGTCAAGAGCAAGGATGATTATTGCGTCTTACCCGGTGGGCTCGCCCGTGTCTCCCCCAACCCCCTGCGGCTGGATGTGGCCATGACCAGTGGAGACCGAAGCCAGGACGTCTGGGTACGCACGCCGGGCCCCGTAGAGGAAATAACGTTGCTCCAGGCCCCAGGTGTGGCCATCGGCCTGAAGCGAAGCGGCCGGGACTTACCCAGTCGTGTTTGTGACAATCTATTTTGGCTCGGCCGAACGCTCGAACGTATCGAAAGCACGGTGCGGCTTCACCGTCTGGCGACCCGCGTTTCCTCGGGTGAGTACGACAGCGATGCCATTGCCTTGTTTCTTTCCCGCGCATTGGCCAGCCGTGAACTCATGCCGGGCGATCTTCCGGAGAATGTCGCCGCCATCAGACTGCCCGATCTCCAACAGCGCCTGGAGCTCAGTCTGCTGAACCCCGCAAAGTCGAATAGCTTACCCAACATGGTGGCCAACGCCATGCGGCTTGCATCTACGGTGCGTGATCGCATCGCCGTAGAGATGTGGCGTTCCGTACAACGCATCAGTCAGGCCTGCAATGATTTGGAGAAAAACAAGGAACACGGCGACAACCTTCGACTCAGTCAACTGGATGCGCTGCTCTCCGGGCTCAGTGGCTTTGCCGGTCTTTCGGCAGAGAGCATGACCCGGGCCGATGGATGGCGCTTTCTCGAACTCGGACGGCGCATTGAACGGGCACTACAGAGTTGTCAGCTCATCAACGCCACCATGGTCACGCCTTCCGAGGAAGAAACCGTGACCTTGGAATTGTTGCTTGAGATCGCGGATAGCATTATGACGTATCGTGGTCGCTATATGGCGACCCTCCAGCCCGCGCCCGTTCTCGATCTACTCTTGACCGACGAATCCAACCCCCGTTCGGTCGGCTTCCAGTTGGTATGTCTTACCGAGCATATTGCCATGCTCCCCCGTGACCAGAACGCGGCCGTACGCTCCATTGATGACCGCCTGACGCTGTCCATGCAAAATACCATGCGTCTGACCGATGTGTACAATCTCTCGGAAGTAAATCGAAACGGATCGAGAGAAAAACTCTATCGGATGATGGGTAAGATCGGAAAACAGCTTATCGATCTGTCAGACGCCATTTCTGGCCAGTACCTCGTACACGCGGGACTTCCGCGCCACTTCGGGAGCATTTGAGCCCCTGCAATGAAATATAAAATCGTACATACAACCAATTACGCCTATTCCGCGCCGGTCAGCGTGTGCCACAATCTGCTCATACTTACCCCAAGGGAAGGCGGTCGGATTAGCTGCACGGGCCATCGCCTGGTCATCCGGCCGACGCCCGTCGCAACGGTTCGCCGCACGGATTATTTCGGCAACTACGTGCATACCTTTTCCCTTGAAGAGCAACATCGCAGTCTCACCGTCACGTCCACCAGTCGGGTCGTGGTAAAGAAGGACGATCGACTCGCCATGGGCAATGGGCCCCCATGGGAAGCATTGCGCGACGCGGTGCAGACCCAATCGGACAGGAACTGGCTGGAATGTGCCCCATTTCGCTTCAATTCCCCCCGGGTCTTCACCGCACCAGAATATAAAGCATATGCGCTGGCAAGTTTTTCTCCCGGTATGCCTGTGGTCGACGGACTATTGAAACTAACCGCCCGCATTCACGCCGAGTTTGCCTACGACTCTCGGGCCACCAACGTAAAAACCCCGACCAGCGAAGTATTCGAACATCGCCGGGGCGTCTGTCAGGACTTTGCCCACGTGCAGCTTTCCTGCATCCGGTCACTGGGACTACCCTGTCGCTACGTCAGCGGCTACTTGCGCACGCGCCCCCCTGAAGGGCAAAAGAAGCTCGTCGGTGCCGACCAATCCCACGCCTGGATTTCTGCTTACTGTGGCGAAGAGCTCGGTTGGATTGAATTTGACCCGACCAACGACTGCGTTGCGGGGATGGATCACATTCCCATCGCCTGGGGCCGGGACTACAGCGACGTGGTTCCATTCCGGGGAGCTTTCATCGGCGGCGGCAAGCATACCTTGAATGTTTCCGTTGATGTTCGGGAGCACCCCGAGGACAACATTTGAATAGCATACGACCACTCAGATAAAGTGGATATAGTTTTAAAGCCAAACCCGATGGGCGAACGACATGAGCTGGACGACCTATGAGACGAACGGATTCTACGACGAACTGTTTGAGGCGGACGGTACTCCCCGACCTTCAGCACGACCTTTACTCGAGCGTATACAATCCCTGAATGAACGAGAGATCTCCCGGCGCCAGAAGGCTGCCGAAGGGGCGCTCCGTGAAACAGGAATCACCTTCACAGTCTACGGTGAGCGCAAGGGAACCGAACGTATTTTTCCCTTCGACATCATCCCCCGAATCGTGGAAGCGGATGATTGGGCCATCATCGAAGCGGGCCTGATACAGCGCATCGAAGCCCTCAATCTATTTATCGACGATATTTATCACGATCAGAAAATCATCAAGGATGGCATTATCCCCGCCGAGCTGGTTCTCGACGGCGGCACCTACCGCCCCGAGTGCGCGGGACTTAATCCGCCCCGTGGTGTCTGGTGTCATATTACGGGTACCGACCTCATTCGTCATTCCGATGGCAAGGTCTATGTGCTGGAAGACAACCTCCGTTGCCCTTCGGGCGTTTCCTACGTGTTGGAAAATCGACAGATCTTGAAACGCACCTTTCCGTTCGTATTCGGTGCCCTCCCGATTCGCCCCGTCGATGATTATCCCAACTTGCTCCAGGACATGCTCATCGGTCTGGCCCCGGCCAACGTCACCAATCCGACCACCGTGATCCTCAGCCCCGGAATCTACAATTCCGCCTACTTTGAACACTCCTTCCTTTCCAAGCAGATGGGCATCGAGTTGGTTGAAGGAAGTGACCTCGTTATCGAAGATGGCTTTGTTCACATGCGCACCACCAACGGCCTGAAACGGGTAGACGTCATCTATCGGCGTATCGATGATGACTTCCTGGACCCGAAGTGCTTCCGACCGGATTCCGTGTTGGGCGTTCCCGGCCTTATGGACGTCTACCGCAATGGTCGGGTCGCTCTGGCCAACGCGCCGGGCACCGGCATAGCGGACGACAAAGCCATCTATGCCTACGTTCCGGAAATCATCAAGTATTATCTGGATCAGGATGCCATCCTGCCCAACGTGCCCACCTTTATCTGCGCCCGCCCCGACGAGTGCGAACACGTGCTGAATAACCTCGAAACGATGGTGGTCAAAGCCGTCAACGAGTCGGGCGGTTATGGCATGCTGGTGGGACCGGCATCCACGGCGGCGGAACGAGCAGATTTTGCAGAAAAGATTAAGGCACGGCCCCGCAACTACATCGGCCAGCCCACCATGGCCCTTTCCCGGGTTCCCACGTTAATCAACGGTGAACTGAAGGGACGGCATGTTGACCTGCGCCCTTATGTCCTTTATGGCGAATCCATTCAGGTTATACCCGGGGGCTTGACCCGGGTGGCCCTGAAAGAAGGCTCCCTCGTGGTTAACTCGTCGCAAGGCGGGGGCAGCAAAGACACCTGGGTTTTGGAATCCAAGAACACGTAACAATATGAACCGCGTCAAAAACGCATCACGCAGGAAAGACGGGTAACGTGTTAAGCCGAGTCGCTAAAAATCTATATTGGATGAGCCGCAATATCGAGCGCGCTGATAATATCGCCCGTTTTGTCGACGTCAATCTCCATCTCCTTATGGACCTCCCCGTGGAGGAAATCAATCAGTGGGAATCCCTCATCGCCATCACGGGCGATAAAGAACTATTCGACAAGCGCTACGGTGCCGCCACAAGTGAAAATGTCATCGAGTTTCTCACCTTCGACAAGGAATATCACAACTCCCTCTACTGTTGCCTCCAGAATGCCCGGGAAAACGCCCGTACCGTTCGCGAAGGCATCTCTTCGGAGTTGTGGCGAAAAATCAATGAGATGTACCTCGATCTCGGTGCACCCGGCATGAAGCGAAAGGCCCAGGCGGAACCCAATCGCTTTTACAGCAGCATCAAAGATGGCTGCACGCTCCTGCAGGGTCTCAGTGAAGGCACCATGACCCACGGAGAAGCCTGGCACTTCATGCGGCTGGGACAGGCCATGGAACGGGCCGACAAGACCTCACGTATCCTGGATGTAAAATACTTTATCCTTCTGCCCGATGCCGGCTATGTAAACACCCCCTACGACAATATTCAGTGGGCCGCCGTATTGAAATCGGTGAGTGCCCTGGAAATGTTTCGTCTTGAGTATCGGCGTATTGCCCCCCGCTCTGTGGCGGAATTCCTACTCCTCAATCAAGGCTTTCCACGGGCCTTCCGCTTTTGTATTGCCCGCGCCGAGCGTTGCCTCCACGAAATTTCCGGCTCGGCCGATGGCAACTACGCCAACCCCGCTGAACGCTGTCTCGGACGACTTTCTTCCGTGCTTTCCTACACCGACATCGATGAGATACTGGCTCAGGGCCTCCACGAATATATCGACGGCCTCCAGCTCCAGTTGAACACGGCAGGTGCCGCCATCGGAGAGACCTTCTTCGGCCATCGGCCCCGGTAGCGATCTAACGGAATCACTGGGGCCTGGCGCTGTCTTTGACATGGTGTCGGCGGGCCGCCCGGCGCTCCAGAGGTGGGTGGACCGCATGCGCAGGCCGAAGACTGATTGCTCTTACGTCTTCGACGTAATGCAGGCGGGCCGCATGCGCTCCCAATTGTCAAATGCTTTTGTAAGCGATAGTAGCCAAGCCGTCGATGCTCCCGGAATTATCACCGGGCCGTCCGTGTAGACTCCGATGCCTTCGCGAGAAAACCGCTCCAGCACTTCGCACCTTCACCACCATCTGCGCTATAGTCTGGCTATTGGTCAATCGCAACAATCTACAGCGGAAAACACATTCAATCGGAGCCTCCTCATCCTATGGACAGCATGCTCAGCCCCCGTTTCCACTTACGCTACGTGGCCGTCTGGTTACTCCTTGCCACCACGTCCTTTGCGCAGGACCGTCCCAACATCGTTTTGATTATGGCCGATGACCTCGGCGGGCGGGACTTGCCCGTCTATGGCAACCGCTTCAACGAGGCCCCCCATATCGACCAGTTGGCCCGCGAGGGCATGACCTTCCGCAATGCCTATGCCGCCCCGGTCTGTTCCGCCACGCGGGCGAGTATCCAGGCGGGCCAGTATCCTGCGCGCGTTGGAATCTTCGATTTTATCCCCGGCCACTGGCGCCCCTACGAAGAAGTCATCGTTCCCCATCATGACGTGCAGCACCTGCCCGACCGCATTCATACCATCGGGGAGGCCATGCAGGATGCGGGGTACACGACCGGTTATTTCGGTAAGTGGCATCTGGGCAACGCCTCCGAGCACCAGCCGGGAGCCCGGGGTTACGACGATGCCTATATGTATCGTGGCGGTGGCTTCTATAACCCCAAGTTTGCGCCCGACTTCGATACCCCCGATGATAAACGGCTCAGCACGGTACTCACCGATATGGGCGTTGATTTCATGAAGGAACACCAGAAGGAACCCTTTTTCCTTTTTGTTTCCCATTATGATGTCCACGTGCAGTTGGATGGTGATCGGGATCTGATTGACAAATACCTGAAAAAGAATCGGGATCCCGACTACCCGGGCAATGCCGTATACGCGGCGATGATTGAGCACGTGGATCAGAGTGTCGGAACCCTTATGCAGACGGTGGAAGACCTGGGTCTGTCGGACAACACGGTATTCATTTTTTACTCGGATAATGGCGGCGTCGATAACCGCTACGACAATATTCCCCTCCTGGGCGGGAAGAGCCAGGATGTCTATCCCGAGGACCATCCCCTGCGCTACATCGCCACCTCCAACGCGCCCCTTCGGGCAGGAAAAGGAACTCTCTACGAAGGGGGCGTTCGCGTGCCCCTCATCGTGCGCTGGCCCGGCAAGGTGTCCACGGGCACCACGTCAGAAGCCATCGTCTCCAGTGTAGATTTCTACCCGACGTTGCTCGCACTGGCGAAAGGCACCGCGCCAGAGAATCAGGTGCTCGATGGCTTCTCCATGCTCCCGGCGCTGCTGGAAAACAAATTCGATCCCGAACGCGAAGTTTTCACCCACTATCCGGTATACCACCACGAACAACCCATGTCCGCCCTGCGAAAGGGTGATTGGAAAATAGTGGAAAACCTGGTCACTGGCAACGTGGAGCTCTACAACCTCAGTTTTGACGTCAACGAGATGACGGACCTGAAGTTCAGTTATCCGGAAAAAGCCGACGAAATGAAAACGGCCCTGGCGGGCTGGCAAGAGAACACCGGTGGAAAACGGCCCGTTCCCAATCCCGAGTTTGACCCGGCACGACGCCATGAATGGGGTACGAATCCCTATCGGTAGAAAGATCGTGTACAACCATAACCACCCGCGCAAATACCTTAGCCATCCCCAGAGAGCCAGAACCTATTATGAGCCTTTTCGTTTCCCTCCAAAAACTGTTGCCCCAACACCTGCTTTCTCGCTGTGTCGGCGCCATCGCAGCCTCGGAACAACCCTGGATTCGCGTTCCTTTTATCCGTGCGTTTGCCAGGACCTACGGGGTGAACATGGAAGAGGCAGAACGTACCGACCTAAGCGACTATCGCTCCTTTAACGACTTTTTTACCCGCAGCCTTACTCCGTCGGCCCGCCCCATTGCGGAAGGCGCTCCTATACTCGCGTGCCCCGCCGATGGTGCCGTGAGCCAGTCCGGTATTATTCAAAATGGCGAGCTACTGCAAGCGAAGGGTATCCGCTACTCTTTCGGGGCCCTCGCCGATGCCTGTGCTGGACCCGCGTTCGAAGGCGGGTCGTTCCTGACGGTGTACCTGTCGCCGAAAGACTACCACCGGGTACATCTCCCCGCAACTGGGCGGCTCATTCGCACGATAGCCATACCCGGCGCACTCTTCTCCGTCAACGGCGCGACGGAGGGGGAAATAGAGGGCCTCTTCGCCCGAAATGAGCGACTGGTGGCGGAATTCGAGACGGATTTCGGCAAGATGCTCGTTATTCTGGTGGGGGCCTTGATCGTGGCCAGCATCGAAACCGTGTGGGACGGTCCCCCTTCTCCCTACCGCGCAACGTCCATCTCCAAACACGACGTGCCGCTGGAAAAGGGCGCGGAAATGGGACGTTTCCTTCTGGGGAGCACGGTCATTCTGGCCTTTGAGAAGGGCGCGGTCACGTTGGACCCCAAGCTCGAACCCGGTACCACGGTGCGCATGGGCCAGGCAATCGGCGTGATTTGCCAAGAATAGTGGTTCTTCGTCGATTTACGGGAAATGTCCGTGCTTGACGCTGCTCCCGAGCCTGTTCCCGGCCACGGAAAAGCGCTGTTAAATCGACCCGGAGGGCCAGCGCAGCATAGCTCAGGGCAGCGCCCTGAGACCCCGTGGTCAGCTCCTATCCAGTAGCCCTTAAAGGGCGACGCAGGAAGGTGATTGCGACGGTGGACGCTCTCTCAGATGAAATGGCGTGGTACGCCTTCGTTTTCCGCTGCGCCGTTCCGCGTGACGAATCAGGCTGTGCCGCCCTTTCAGGGCTTTTACTGTTGACGGTTCCGTATTCCCTGGGCGTTGCCCAGGGCTATGCTGCGTTGCCCCTTCGGGGCGTGCGAGCCGTCCCTTGGGTAAGTCAACGTACTGGGCGCTGAGTATCTATCAAACCATTCCCCAAAATCGACGAAGAGCCGGCATAGTGGCAGCACGGACGTACGCATCCAATTCGCCCGACTCATCAAGTTCTCTGAGCAGTCGTTCTTCAATTTCCAGTGTATCCATTTGCAAGCTCCTGACAGTTCATGTCCCAGAGTCGAAGAGGACCCCACCCATAAGACCGAAACGTGTACAAGAGCGCGGGTATCCCTGTCGGATCCAACGTGCGCCTTGTCGGGTCCGTTTGATAAACTAGCGACTCACGCCAGTTAATGCAACACCCACGGTCCCTCCCCCCAATTACGCCGGGTCGGGCCGTATGGACGGAATAAGGAAGAGACCAGCATGTCAGCAATCGAGTGGACCGCAGTCAACGAGTATTCGGATATTCTTTACCACAAGGCGGAGGGGATCGCGAAGATTACGATCAACCGGCCCCATGTGCGCAATGCCTTTACGCCGACCACGAACGATGAAATCAGCGACGCCCTCCGGGACGCCCGCTTTGACCCGGAAATCGGGTCCATCATCCTCTGTGGCCAGGGCAAAGAAGCCTTTTGCTCGGGAGGCGATCAGAAGGTCCGGGGTGATTCGGGCTATGTGGATGGGGGCACGGGCGCCCACCGCCTCAACGTGCTGGACCTCCACCGCCAGATCCGCACCCTGCCCAAGCCGGTCATCGCCATGGTGGCGGGTTATGCCATCGGCGGGGGCAACATTCTGGCCATGGTCTGTGACCTGACTATCGCGGCGGACAATGCCATCTTCGGCCAGACGGGCCCCAAAGTGGGCTCTTTCGACGCGGGCTATGGCTCGTCGCACCTGGCGCGCATGGTGGGCCAGAAGAAGGCCCGGGAGATCTGGTTTCTCTGTCGGCAATACAATGCCCAGCAGGCGTTGGAAATGGGCCTGTGCAACACGGTGGTGCCCTATGATCAACTGGAAGAAGAAACGGTCCAGTGGTGCCGGGAAATTAACGCCAACTCCCCCACGGCCATCCGGTGCCTGAAGGCGGCCCTCAACGCCGACGAAGATGGCCAGGCAGGCCTCATGGAGCTGGCCGGAAACGCCACCTCCCTGTTTTACCAGTCGGAAGAGGGACAGGAAGGCCGCAATGCCTTCAACGAAAAACGCAAGCCTGATTTTTCGAAGTTCCCCCGGAACCCGTAACAAACTAATGCGGATGCCGTTCAAGCACGTTGTCCCCGCGTGCGCGAGGATGACGGCCTTCGGCCTTTTTGCATAATCTTGCTCCACTTGGAGTCAATCGACAGACCCATGCGCGGGTGCTACGGGGACAGCCGTTACAGGCAGTTCTCAATGTGCCGCCGGATGAAAGAATTATTACTGTGCATCCCGTTAAGATATGGCTATTGGCTTCACGGCCCAAAACGCTGGCCGCTGGCCTGACGCCGGTATTAATCGGTAGCGCGATGGCCGCATCGGCTGGTGGATTTCACGCCCTCGCGGCCGTGAGCGCTGCCCTCGGGGCTCTCCTCATCCAGATTGGTACCAACTTTGCCAACGACTACTTTGATTATGTGAAGGGCACCGACACCGAGGAGCGCGTCGGACCTACCCGTGCGACCCAGGCGGGTCTGGTCTCCCCGAAGACCATGCTCTTTGCCACGATACTCGTCTTCGCCCTCTCCTTTGTTCCCGGAGCCTACCTCATCTTTCGGGGCGGCTGGCCCTTCCTCGCTATCGGCATTGTTTCGGTCATTTGTGGGGTCTTATACACGGGCGGCCCCTATCCCCTCGGCTATCTGGGGTTGGGTGACCTCTTCGTGCTCGTCTTTTTTGGTCCCGTGGCCGTTGGGGGCACCTACTATGTACAAACCCTGACGCTGAGCAGCGATGTGCTTGTTGCCGGACTTATTCCGGGCTTGTTTTCAACGGCCATTCTCACGGTGAACAATCTGCGTGATGCCGACACCGATGTGAAGACGGGAAAAAAGACCCTAGCCGTTCGTTTTGGTAAGCCCTTCGCCCGGCTGGAATATCTCTTCTGCCTCCTTGTGGCGGGCATCGCATTGCCCATTTATCTCTGCCTCAAGTCGGGCGAAAACAACGCGGCGCTCATCGCCCTCGCCGCCATGCTCCTGGCCATTCCCATGGTGAAGAAGGTGTTTAATTCCAATGATGGTGAGGTGCTGAATGGCGTGCTCGCGGGCACCGGAAAACTGCTGCTGATCTTTTCCATTCTTTTTTCCATCGGGTGGCTCTGGTGAGGATCGCCAAGGCCGAGATTTTTCAATACACCCTCGACCTCCAGACCCCCATACCGTTGCGGGGCAATTTGCTCCATCAGCGCGCCGGGTTTCTTCTGAAGCTATACGATGCTGAGGGACACACCGCCTGGGGAGAAGCGGCACCACTCCCCGGATTCAGTCGGGAGAACCTGGATGCGTGCCAGAGAACGCTGGTCATCGCTGCCAGAAGCCTCATCGCCCGTGACGAAGTTCCTGACGATGGTGCCCTGGATACGCTACCCGTCTTTCAAACCACCATGGCCCAGAGTGCGGCCTACTTCGCCGTAGAGTCCGCGTGGCGCCAGTTGTTTGCCGCCCAATCCAATTGCCCCCTTTGGCAGCTGCGCGAAGACAGCAGAGATGGGACCCTGTTATTGAATGCCTTGTTGACGGGCGACAAGGACACCATCCGCAAGCAGGCGGAACGGGCCATGGCACTCGGATATCGCGCGGTTAAGCTGAAGGTCGGCCGAGAAAAAATGACCGACGATCTAGGGCTTCTTAAGATGGTCCGTTCTATCATCGGCCCTGAAACGGAACTGCGCCTGGATGCCAATCAGGTCTGGAGCCTCGACGATGCGATTCTCTTCGGCAAAGCGGCGCAGCAATCCAATATTTCCTATATCGAGGAACCCTGCACATCGCCCTTTGAGCTACCAGCCTTTCGCGAAGCGACCGGTATCGACTACGCCATCGACGAATCCATACACCACATTCACGATCGCATCCATGAGCGTACCGCACACGCGGGCGCGGGTCCTTTTCGCGACTTGCCCATCGTGCCCGTCGTGCAGGGGGCGAAAGCGCTGGTCTGGAAACCAACGCTGATTCACTCGCCGGAATTGGGTAACTTTCTCTTCGAAGAAACCCGGCCCGGCCAAACCAAAATTCTCGTAATCAGCGGCTCCTTTGAGTCCGGCGTCGGCACCGCGGCCCTGGCTGCTTATGCCGCTATGTTCTCCGCCGAGTCCGTACCCGTCGGCCTGGATACCTACCGGTGGCTGGACCCCGACGTGCTCCAACAACGACTCCCCCTGGACGGCGGTGTCGTTGACCTCCATGCCATCCACCAGGCGGGACGGGCTGTCGATGAGTCGAAGTTGACTCCGATCTGGCCGACCTGACGCCATGGAGTTCCCACGCTAATGGACACGCTCCCATGTCACATCGCCCACTGGGCCCAGGTCGCCCCATCGTCCATCGCCATCCGCGCGACAGACGGGCCCCTCACTTTTGCCGCGTGGAACAACCGTATCGACCGTGTCGCCACGGCGTTGCGCGCAGACGGCGTCGGACCGGGAGAACGGGTCGCTCTCTGTCTGGCGGACAACCTCGCCTGTCTGACCCTTATCATGGCCTTACTTCGCAGTGGTGCGGTGGCGTGCCCCATCAACCCGGCCTTTCCAGCGGCCTACCGACAGGCCCGCCTGTCTCAGCTGGGTTCTCACCGGGTTATCGTCGATACGCAGGAAGCCCAGAAACCGGAAAGCGGCGAGCTTTCAGCCGCCAGGTTCTTTCAACCTGCGGATGAGGTAAATTCGCCAGAGTCCAGCGACACCCTCATTCAACGGGATGCCCCGGCCATCATAATCTTTACCTCGGGCAGTACGGGGGCCCCGAAGGCGGCGGTCCTGAGTTATGGCAATCTCAGCGCGAATGCCGCTCTCTCCAATCAGAATATCTCCTTTGCACCCGGAGAGACCTGGCTGCTTTCGCTGCCCCTCCACCACGTCGCCGGCCTTGGCATCTTGTTTCGCGCAATCCAGGCGGGTGCGACGATTGGAATTGCCACCGATCCGGGATATCTGGAGCAGGACGCCCTACATTCAGGCGCTACCCACCTGTCGCTCGTACCCCGTCAGTTGGCGCGAATGATGGGCTCGGCGGATGGTGCCAAGGCCCTTTCGCAGGCCCACGCCATCTTACTGGGAGGCAGCGCCATACCGGGGGATCTTATTGATGACGCCGTTGCGCGGGGGCTCCCGCTCTTCACCAGCTATGGCATGACGGAAATGGCAACCCAGGTGAGCACCACCTCGCCGGGTGCCGATGGCGGCCTCCTGAGAACCGCAGGTCGTCCCCTCCATCCGGAGTCGCTCCGCATAGGCGATGACGGCACCATTGAAGTCAACGGACCCACCCGGTTTCTGGGATACTGGAACGGGGACACCATCAATGCGCCCTTCGACGAGGCCGGTTGGTTTCGAACCGGAGACCAGGGCCACATCGATACCCAGGGCGTACTTCACGTCACGGGCCGGGTAGACAACATGTTCATCGTGGGCGGAGAAAACGTACAGCCTGAAGTTATCGAAGGCATTCTTTGCGATATACCTGGCGTACGCCAGGCGGTCGTCCTGCCCTTGCCCCACCGCGAATTTGTGAACACCCCCATCGCCTTTGTCGACGACATACGGAACAGAACGCCCGAGACGCTTCAAGCCCTCCTCGCCGACCACCTCCCCGCCTACCAGATTCCCCGCCACATACTCCCGTGGCCAACGGACCTTGCGAACGCAGGCAACAAGATCTCCCGATCGGCCTTTGCCGACGAGGCGTCTCGAATGCTTCCATCCCCGTAGCCGCCTGGGATGTCTGCGCGCGCGCTGCCGCCTTCCAAGTCCCATGACGAAAATAGCGCGCCGAGCCCCAAAATACAACGCCACCGATGGGTTACCGGAGTCCACCAAGCCCCTGTGGGACCTGTGGGACCTGTGGGAACTGTGAGACCCGTGATACCTGTGGGAGCTTCCCCCCACTTCAATCCTTCGTGATACTCAACACAAAACTCTTGTAAATCCTGTCCCGATTCTCCGCGTCATCGCCTTTGGAGATATCTACAGGCTCAGGTCAATAAAGCGCCAGAAGTTTCCACCAAGCAATTGCTCCGCATCCCGCTTAATCTCTGCTTCACTAATGGTCCAACCGCCTTCGACGAGGTCGGCATATTTGTGACGCAGGACTTTCGCGATAATTTCCCGTGAATGCTTCCACTTGTAGATCACCTGATCGAGGACCCGTGCATCAGAGTGCTGAGGAATGATGGATGGTCCGAGCATTTCAAGTCTCATCTCGGTCATTTCCTGGATGATACTGGGATTATTCAGAAACCACCAGCATCCGAAGATGAGGAGGTTACGAAACTTCCGCGCGGTTACGCAGAGGGTGTGCTGGTCTTCCCGGGAGAGAGTGGTGACCATAAATTTGTTATGCGGATATTTGGCGCAAAGGTATTCCACGGGCTCGAGGCGGCACGGCGCGACGCTGTCGCCCGCCAGGCGAAGCTGGGGATTAATTTGCCGTGTCACGCCGATCATCATAGCGAAGGGTATGTTGAATTCCCGGGCCACAGGCAGAATGCACTCTTCGATAATGATGCCCCTTGGGGAGGCATCTGGCATCATGAAGTCCGGAGGTAGGGACACGGCCATATAGAGGGCCTTGAATCGCTTGACCCAATCGGTGAGGAAGCGCCGGATTTCGCTCTTCGTTTTGTCATTCAAGGTGGACTCTACGTCGTAGCCCTTTTCTTTCAGCATGGTGCAACTGCTACCCCAGGCATTAAGCAGGGGATCGATACGTAACACACCATAGAAGCGTTCGTCGGTCTGGTAGTCCCCAGCCCACACAGGCTGCTCCAGGGGGTCGAAGGGGTCGTTGGTCATTACAGCACACTTGAGGCGCGCCACTTCGAAGACACGGTCGACATGGGCACCGGTCTTCTGTGCCGCGAACCAGGCGCGATAGTCTTTCAGATTGCGGCTCGACACATCGAGGCCCAGAGAATCCAACACGGTAATGACGCCGCGACACGCTTCACTGAGGGGACTGTTCTCGATGAACAAGGTCTGCCAGATAACATCGGCCTGCTGGGACTTGCTGAGTGCCCAGAATTGGTCATAGGGCATGTCGGAGAGTCGAAAAAACTCAGCGACCAGGTAATGATAGGTCAGGAGCTCGTCGATTCCCCAAAGCAGTAGATCGCCAAAATCGGTGGCATAGAGGTGGGTATGAATATCCGTGATAAGCGTATTGTTTACCGCATTGTTCACGGCGCCGCGAAGGCCAACGGCATTGCTGCGAGAAAAGCTTGTGGTGCTGTCGTTCATGGGATTCTCTCCGTATAGTTTCTGAGCGCTGCCACGGTGCCTGGAGGCCCATCGACGGTCGTACGCTGCGCACCTATCTGACGACGACATAGTCCTTAAAGGATTCGGTCTGTCGTGTCGTTATTGAGCCATCCTCGCCGTGCAGCAGGAACATTACGGGCAGTTGTAACCGCTCCGCTATGGCGAGACCTTTTTCTGGACCCAGGACCATCATGGCGGTGGCGTAGGCATCGGCCAGGGCGCATTGGGGATGGAGCACACTTACCGAGGCCGCGCTGTGTGCCACGGGTTTACTGGTCACGGGGTCGATGGTGTGGGCTACCCGTTTGCCGTCGACCTCGTAAAAATTCCGATAGTCCCCGGAGGTGGCCAGCGCTATATCGCGAAGTCCAACAATCTCCTGAAGTACCCGACCTTCCGACACGGGCTTTTCGATGGCAATGTTCCAGGGAACACCCGCGCTGTTCAGTCCCGACGTACGCACTTCACCGCCCACCTCGACCATAAATCGGTCGAGCCCTTCGGCGCTTAAGGCCTGTGCCACGGCATCCACCGCATAGCCCTTGGCAATACCCGAGAGATCACAGTAGACACCATCGGCCAATTTGGTCACCGCGTGGTTGGATTCGTCCAGCGTAATCTTATCTGGACCGACGAGGGCGTGCAGCGTCGCCAACACGTCTTCCGTTGGGGGATTCAGAAAGGCATCCGGACCAAAGCCCCAGGCGTTCACCAGCGGGCCCACGGTGATATCAAAGGCACCATCGGTCTGCTTATTTACTTCAAGCGCCAATTTCAGCACCGAAAAGGTTTCTTCGGAGAGGGTAACCGGGACTGCCGCAGGGGACGTGTTAAGTTCTGAAAGTTCTGAGTCGTCTTTGTAGGTGGACATCTTCCCGTCCACCCGTTTCAGCGTCGTTTCGATGAGCGCTGCCGTAGACGTCGCCAACTCATCGGACAAGGTCGCCACCAGGGAGATGTGGTAGATGGTGCCCATGATGCCACCCTCGAAGGCTACCGTATCCTCCGCAGGAGTCCGTGCCCCACCACAGCCGATCACGAACAAACACAAAAAGAGCGTGGTTGCAACCACGCTCTTTCTGGCATTCAAAAAACTCATGACAGGCCTTCGATCAACCGAAGTCGTCGTATTCGATCATTTCATCTTCCACACCCATATCATGCAGCATGTTGGTACAGGCAGCAAGCATCATGGGCGGTCCACAGAGATAGTATTCAATATCTTCCGGCGCGGGATGATCTTTAAGATAGTTTTCGAGCAATACCTGGTGGATAAAGCCCGTGTATCCGGTCCAGTTATCTTCTGGAAGGGGCTCCGACAACGCGGTGTGCCAGGTAAAGTTAGGATTCTCGGCCTGGATGCCGTCGAAATCTTCTACGTAGAACATTTCGCGAAGACTACGGGCGCCATACCAGAACGTGGCCTTACGGTTCGTCCCAATCCGGCGGAACTGGTCAAAGATGTGGGAACGCATGGGCGCCATACCGGCACCACCACCGATGAAGCACATTTCCCGCTCTGTTTCGTGAGCAAAGAACTCACCGAAGGGGCCGGAGATGGTTACTTCGTCGCCGGGCTTCAAGTTGAAGATGTAGGAGGACATGATGCCAGGGGGAATGCCTTCGCTACGTGGAGGCGGCGTCGCCACACGCACGTTCAGCATGATAATCCCTTTTTCTTCTGGATAGTTGGCCATCGAATAGGCACGTGTTACCGTTTCGGGGACTTTAGAGGTGTACTGCCAGATATTGAACTTATCCCAGTCGGGGCGATATTCATCTTCCACGGCAAAGTCTTTGTAGTTCAACTCGTGGGGAGGGCATTCAATCTGAATGTAACCACCGGCGCGAAACGGTACGCTCTCGCCATCCGGAAGCTCCAGCACCAACTCTTTGATGAAGGTGGCCACGTTATCGTTAGAGCGAACTTTACAGACCCATTTCTTCACCGAGAATACTTCGGCGGGAATCTCGATGGACATGTCGTTCTTTACTTTAACCTGGCAGGAGAGACGGCAGCCTTCTTTGGCTTCACCACGACTAATCCAACCCTCTTCGGTCGAGAGCATGGAACCGCCACCATCGTGTACGTTTACCTTGCACACACCGCAGCTGCCCTTGCCACCACAGGCCGACGGAATGAAAATCTTATTGGCCGCCAACGTGCCGAGGAGCGTCCCACCGGCGGGCGTCGTAATAGCAGAATTGGGATCGCCGTTGATGGTGATGCTAACGTCCCCGGAGGCCACAAGCTTGGCCTTGGCCGCCAGCACTACCGCAACGAGCGACAGGATAACGGCGCAGAACATTACCACACCCATGAAAATGGTAATCATCCGAAAAACTCCTTAGTGCCATAGTCCGACGCAACCGCTACCATAATCTCAAACGTTTCGTATTGAGAGTAGCTCAGAACCATAAACCCGGTTGTGGAACATCCACTGTTGCGTCAAGTAGCTTCGATAAAAGATTAAAGTTGAATACCAGAGAAGGCCATGAAACCAATCGCCATCAATCCGGTAAGCAAGAATGTAATACCCAGACCGCGAAGTCCAGCGGGTACATTGCTGTAACGCATTTTCTCGCGGATAGCCGCCAATGCCGTGATGGCAAGCAACCAGCCCACACCGGAACCCAACCCGAAGGTCACGCTCTCGGCGAAGTTGTAGTCACGTTCCACCATGAAGAGGGAGGCACCCAGGATGGCGCAGTTTACCGCGATCAGGGGAAGGAAGATACCCAGGGACGCGTAGAGTGCTGGAACGAAACGATCCAGCAACATCTCCACAATCTGCACCATGGCAGCGATCGTGCCGATGAAGGTCAGGAAGGAAAGGAAGCTGAGATCCACGTCTTTAAAGTCGGCGTAGATCCATTCCATGGCACCGGGCTTAAGAAAGAGCGTGTAGATCGCGTTGTTCAGGGGAACGGTAATGGCCAGCACGAAAACAACGGCGCAGCCAAGACCGACGGCAGCGTCTACCTTTTTCGAGCAACCCAGAAAGGTACACATGCCCAGAAAGAAGGCCAAGGCCATATTCTCAATAAAGGCAGACGTCGTAAACAGGCTCAGGTGATGTTCTAACATGATATCAATTTTCCTCGATCTGTTCAGGCTTCCACGTCCGAACGGCCCAGATAAAGAAGCCGATCAGGAAGAAAGCGCCCGGAGACAAGACCATGAGACCATTGGTGGTATACCAGCCGCCGCTCGTGACAGGGTTCAGAACCGTCATCCCGAAAAGCGTACCCGAACCAAAGAGTTCGCGGAAGAATGCGACGCACATGAGCACGATGCTGTAGCCCACGCCGTTACCGAATCCGTCCAACGCACTCTTATAGGGGCCATTCTGCATGGCGTAGCCTTCGGCCCGACCCATAACAATACAGTTGGTAATAATGAGACCCACGAAAACCGAGAGCTGCTTGCTGATCTCGAAAAGATAGGCTTTCAGAATCTGGTCTGTCAGAATAACGAAGGTCGCGATTACCGAAAGCTGCACGATGATGCGGATGGATGGCGGAATGTTGTTGCGGAGCAGGCTGACCACGAGCGACGAGCACGCCGTCACGGCCGTTACTGCCAGGCACATTACAAAGGCCGTTTCCATCTTGGTCGTTACGGCAAGGGCCGAACAAATGCCGAGCACCTGCAGTGCGATGGGGTTGTTGTTAAACAGGGGGTCGAGAACTATTTCTCGTTCTTTTTTTCCGAATTGCATGGCTTAGATGCTCCCGTTTTCACGAAATGACTTCAAATAGGGACCAAAACCCTGATCCCCCAGCCAGAATTTCAGCATATTCGTAACGCCCCGGCTCGTAATTGTCGCGCCACTGAGGCCGTCTACATGGTAGGGGTCGTTTGCTGGTGAATCGGCGGCGCCTTTGATTACGCGAATTGCCACATTCCAGTCGGCGTCGTAAATCTTGCGGTCCGGCCAGAGGCTCTTCCAAACCGGGTTATCCACTTCACCACCAAGACCAGGGGTTTCTTTGTGACTGTAATACGTGATACCGCGAATGGTCGTCGTGTCTGAACTGATGGCAAGATAGCCATAGAGCGTGCCCCAGAGTCCCTTACCCGAGATGGGCAGCACAAGCATATCAACCTTGTCGTCCTTCATCACCTGGTAAATTAAGATCTCTTCGGGAATCTCCGACAATTGCGCCTCGTTACCGGGTGCCTTCATCTGGGGAATTTCCGCGGGGTCAAAATTTTCCGGCGCTACATCAGTGGCATAGGTGTCGGTCTTGAGATCGACAACCTTCTGCGTGATATTCGAAAAGAGCTCTCGAATCTTCTCCGGAGAAACGCTCTCGCCGGTCTTAATGATACGACAGGCTTGCAAGACGCTCTTTTGTTTGTCGAGCTTCTGATTGGCTTCCTGTTTCGCCCTCAAACCTACGGCCGCGGTAGCCAGCAAGAAGGAGCAAATAAGGCACAGGCCCAGCGAAAACTTGTATGTATATGCGGTGCTAAACTGCTGCATTTCGTGCCAACCTTCTCTTGATGTTTGAGCGCTTGGCCATCCAATCGAGTAGCGGTGAAAACATGTTCATGAAGAGGATGGCCAGCATCATACCTTCGGGGAATGCCGGATTTACGACGCGTATCAAGATTGCAAACACGCCGATAAAGAAGCCGTAGATTAGTCGACCTCGGTTGGTATAGGGGGCCGAAACGGGGTCCGTGGCCATGAATACCAGTCCAAAAGCCCAGCCACCCAATACCATTTGCCAATGGAAGGGGACGTTCATCAGGGCGTTGGTTTCCGACCCGACCGAGTTCAGCAGGCCCGTTATCGCGAAGCTACCAACAAGCACACCGACCATGACACGCCATGATCCGATTCCGGTCACAATGAGTATGCCCGCACCGATAATACAGGCCAACGTGGACGTTTCGCCCATGGAGCCGGGAATCGTGCCCAGGAATGCGTCCAGCCAGGTAATATCCATACTGTTCAGGGCAGTTTTCCAAGCGTCTGCTGCGCTTGGGTCAACTACACCGGAAATTTGGCCCAAGGCCGTCGCGCCACTGAAACCGTCTACTTGATTGGCAGCTGTGATGGCCGTCCAGACTTTGTCACCGGAAATCTGTGCGGGATACGCAAAGAAGAGGAGATCGGAAGAGCGTCG
>CAXBPH010000068.1:0-28531 GCA_963977445.1 uncultured bacterium
GTTCGTGTGTGGGCAATGGAGGGCAACGTGTAGTCCATCCGGTTGATTGGTCTGATGTCGACCGCGCTCATGGCAAACGGAGACCTGCGTTCTTCCAGATACAGGCACACGAACCGACGTTGTCGGATCGCGTGGCACGAAGAAGAAGTTCCTTCGTTGTGGGTAACGTGGGTGTAGTTGATGGTCGGGGCCGTCCCCCCGAGGGTCATTCCCACTCAGGGGGAACAGCCCCGACGGTTGAGGTTTTCTTTCGTGGGATATGTTTTCGACTGGCACCACGGGGTCAAGTTTGCTTCATGACGTGATCCGGTCGGTGCAGTCCCCGATCTAAAACGTGTGGGAGGGGTTTCCCCCTCCCATGTATGCAAACCGGTCTCTACGCCGGACTAATTGTTGACGACCGTGTAGTCGGCTTCTACGGTGTCGTCGGCATCTTCATGAGCCGATGTGACGTCGTCCGCTTCTGGTCCGGACTCGGGCGGTGCCTGATACATGTGGGTACCCATTTCCTGGGCGGCCTGGTTGAGGGCCTGAATGGCCGCTTCAATGGTGAGACCCGTATCCGACTTCAACGCTTCCTTCAACGCCATCGTTTTTTCCTCCACGGTAGCCTTCAGTTTGGCGGGCAGTTTTTCGCCGTGCTCCGCCAGTGCTTTCTCTGTTGTATACACCAGGTTGTCGCCCTGGTTTTTCAGATCCACAACCTTACGCCGTTCGGCATCTTCCTGGGCATGCTGCTCGGCATCCCGAATGCGCTCCTTAATCTCGGACTCGGAAAGACCCGATGACGCCTCAATGCGAATCTGCTGTTTCTTGCCCGTGGCCAAATCCTTGGCCGATACATGGACGATGCCGTCGGCGTCGATATCAAAAGCCACTTCGACCTGCGGAACGCCCCGGGGCGCCGGTGCCATACCTTCCAGGTTGAACCGACCGAGGGTGCGGTTGTCCTTGGACAATTCCCGCTCGCCCTGCAACACATGGACCGTTACCGAGGACTGATTGTCCACCGCTGTCGAGAAGATTTCTTTCTTCGACACCGGGATGGTCGTATTTCGGTCGACGAGCTTCGTGCACACGCCACCCAGGGTCTCAATACCCAGAGAGAGGGGCGTAACATCGAGTAGCAGCACGTCATTTACTTCACCGGACATCACACCGGCCTGAATGGCAGCACCGAGGGCAACCACTTCATCGGGGTTTACCCCACGATGGGGCTCCGCCTTGAAGAGGTCCTGGACCAGTTTGCCCACGGCGGGCATCCGGGTCATGCCACCCACGAGGATGACTTCGTTGATATCGGCAGGCGTAAGCCCGGCATCTTCCAAAGCGCGATAACAGGGTGCCTTGGTCCTTTCGAGCAATTTACCCGCAAGCTGCTCAAAGGTCGCCCGGCTGAGCGCCTGGTTCAGGTGCTTGGGCCCCGACGCATCGGCCGTAATGAAGGGCAGATTGATATCGGTCTGCAGGGAGGACGAAAGTTCACACTTTGCCTTTTCCGCCGCCTCTTTCAGGCGCTGCAATGCCATGGCATCCTTACGCAGGTCGACGCCGTTTTCTTTCTGGAAGGCCTCGGCAAGCCAGTCGATTAAGAGCTGGTCAAAATCGTCGCCACCCAGGTGGGTATCGCCGTTGGTGCTCAGCACCTCAAAAGAACTGTCGTCAATGGCGAGGATGGATACGTCGAAGGTACCACCACCCAAATCGTAGACCGCGATTTTCTCGCTGGACTTCTTGTCGAGCCCATAGGCCAACGCGGCCGCTGTGGGTTCGTTGATGATGCGCAACACTTCCAGGCCCGCGATACGTCCCGCGTCTTTGGTGGCCTGGCGCTGTGCGTCGTTAAAATAAGCCGGCACCGTAATGACCGCCTTGTCTACCGTGTCGCCGAGGAAGGCTTCGGCCGATTCCTTCAGCCGCTGCAGGATCATGGCGGAGATTTCCGGGGGGCGATAGCCCTTGTCCAGGGCCTGAATTTCGCAGTCCCCCGACGGGGCTGCTTTTACGGTGTAGGGCATGCGGGCGATTTCGTCTCCCGCATCGGCGTAGCCCAACCCCATGAATCGCTTAATCGAAGACAGGGTGTTGGTAGGATTCGTTACGGCCTGGCGACGGGCCGCTGCACCGACGAGTCGTTCGCCGTTGCGGGCGAAGGCCACGACCGACGGGGTCGTGCGGTTGCCTTCGGGGTTGGTAATGACGACGGGTTCGCCGCCTTCCATGACAGCCACACAGGAGTTGGTGGTGCCGAGATCGATTCCAATGGTTCTTGACATGATGAGTTATCCTTTCCTGGCTGCGCCGGAGGCTTCTCCAGGTCGTCAGCCGGTTTCGAGGTTTCTTTTACCTCTAATAAGGCAAGGACAATGCCAAGAAAAAAAGTGTCAACGGAATGTAGTGCTAAATCGTTAATTAACTAGCGGTTGCGCCAGTACAGAATGACAATATTTCGTCAGTGACAGTTGAAGCAGTGTTTTAAACTGGAGCAGTGGTGCTTCGAATTGAAACGTCCCAGCCCGTATTTCACGGCTCTGGGGTGGGTGAATACGGGATTTACCCCAATTGAGATATTTTCCTGCAAATGAAACCGAATTGGGCTTGTCGCGTATATATAGAGTAGAAGGTGCTGAGGTAGTCTGGACACTGCAAATAAAGGACTTAGCCTAATACAGCGATTCTTGGCACAGCAATTGCGTAGTAAGAGTTAGTTAAATTAAATGAATAAATCGAACGCAAAGCGCGTTAAGTATGCATAGACAGTTGAATAAGACATACGCACTCTAAAGAGGTTCCCAATGCGTCGAATGTCTCCCCAATCATGTCGGATCCCCCGATTGCCCCACACCATCCGACATGCAGCGGTTCTCTCCCATAAACACAAGCCGCAACATTCGGCGTGGTCTCCCCCGAGCCACTCCTCCCTCCCCCATCGCTCGGGGGAGACCCTCTCCTCTTTTTTTATATTCAAGGCGTAAGAACGGTTCTCGGAATTTAAGATGTTCCTTCCTTCCCTTCGTTCAAGGCCCCCCAACCACTCCGGTGATTGGGGGGCCTTTTTCGTTCATCTTTTTACTACCCACGTCTTCGTGTTTGCTTCCCCGGGCGAAATTCTCAGGACTGTCTCGCCCCCAGGCACCATGGCTTGGAAAAGAACACGGTGAAATGACTTATCACGTCGCAGCACCATGGTCCATGTAGACGGGCGTGATTGTCCCGTTTTTGGCGAAAACGTCGTTGGACGAAAGGATACGTTCACCTTGGCGGAGTACCGTTGAGACGGTGTTGCTACCGCCGTGGTTGAGGGAGCCACAACGTCGACCATGGCAACAACGGGACAGCCACACCGATCATCATTTGCTTTAGATTTTTTCCGTCGAAGTGCTAGCCCACCCGCGTCCCTCGCCTAATTTCGACGTGTGGTGAGGCAGTCCCCGAGTGTCGCGCTCACTAATTCACCTCCCCTTTCTCCAGATTTCGACTTGCTTGAGGAAAGCGGCGTCTCGACCGAGTGGTTGACCTTTCTGGGTGTGGCGACGAACTGCCTCGGCTGCTGCGGTATTTTTGCTAAGTCCGCCTAAAGCCTCACGCCATTCCTCGCCAGAATAACGGTCAAACCATCGTCTCAGATTAAGCAACCGGTCCCCTTTTCCACCTATGTGAGCGGGTGCGCTGGACCACGGATACAACCACGCGTCAGAAACCATATGTGCACGTACGGGATTGAGCTCGGCATAGGCGATGGCATTGACCGTGTGTTCGAGGTCCATAGGACACGAAAAAAATCGGCTTTGCCACACGTGACCGCTTCTCAAATACTTGGCGTTAAAATAATCTGCGTATTGCTGGTGGGTTCGGCTGGCGGTGTCGGCGAGTGACGTCTCCGTATGGGGGATAGCAACCAAGTGCAAATGATTGGACATAATGCAGTACGCAACGATTCTCGTACGGAAGAGTTTGCTGTGGCAGTGCAGCAGGTCGAGATACTTCTCTCTGTCTTCGTTATCGACAAAGACGTCTTGTTTGTTGTTGCCCCGTTGCGTCAGATGATGTGCTACGCCGGGTATGACGATACGCGCGGATCTTGGCATGCAACGAGAATAACGACTATTGCGGGATTGGTCAAGAAGAAAATGAGGGACTGTCTCGCCCCCATGCACCACGGCTTGGGAAAGAATACGGTGAAATGAGTCATCACGTCGCAGCACCATGGTCCATGTAGACGGGCGTGATTGTCCTGTGGTTGGGGCGAATGTCGTTGGACGTAGGGATGGCTTTTACCTTGGCGGAGTACCGTTGAGACGGTGCTGCTACCGCCGTGGTTGAGGCAGCCACAACGTCGACCATGGCAACAACGGGACAGCCATACCGGTCCTCGTTTTCTTTCTCTTTTTTCCGTCCGCGTGCTCGCACACCCGTTTGTTTCGCCTCTCTTCGACGTGTGGTGAGGCAGTCCCCGAGTGGGCAGTCCCCGTCCGCCACAATAGAAAACGTGCCACGCAGTGCCCTTGCGGGTCTGCGTGGCACGGGATGCCGTTGATGTTCGTAGCCCTTTAGCCCTTAGCCTTCGAGAGTCCATCCATCGCGGTAGGGGCGCTTGAGGAACTTGTTGGCGCCCTCGTCGTTGGTGATGCGACCAGCGACGGGATCGTAGTCAATCTTGCCGCCGTGTCGATAGGCCACCAGGCCCAGGAGCATCTGTTCAATCATGTTGGAGCTGTATTCAAAGTTACAAGCCGTGTTGAGATCGCCGCCTTTACACGCGTCGAGCCACTGCTTCTGGAAATGGCCCAAGGGCGGGATGATTTCCGCAGCGGGACGGGGTTTGTAATAGGTCATGTCCGTCGACGCGCCATAAGGGTAAAGCATGCGCGTGTCGAAGTCGCCGATGAGATAGCCATTGCTGCCACGGAACATGACACCATGGTCAATCTGGTTCAGGTCGACAAACTTGACCGGCGACGCGGGCATGTCGCCCCCCTGGAACCATTGAACGTTGATGGCTTCACGCCACGCATTCGCCGGGTGCTCAAAGGTCGACGTCATGCGGACCGGGGTCACTTCGGGGTTATACTCTTCGCCCACGCCCGTGATGGAAGTAGGTAAGGTCGCGTCGATAGCGTTCCAGGCAATGTCCATCGTGTGGCTGCCCATGTCGCCCACCTGGCCGACGCCGAAATCCCAATACATATTCCAGCTGAGGCAGTTTACACCGGCAGGCTTTTCGAAGTATTCAGGATTGTAGGGATGGAAGGGCGCCGGTCCGAGCCAGAGGTCGTAGTGGAGATTCTTTGGCGGTTCGCCGGCGGCGGGGAGATAGCCGGGCTTCGGAAGCTGGCGATTGCCCCATACGCTGACCTCTTTCAGATCGCCGATGGCACCGTCGATGATCATTTCGCGAATGCGGTTAAAGTTTTCGTTGGCATGACGCTGCATGCCCACCTGGGTAGCGAGCTTATCTTTCTTTCTCATGTAGGTGCCCCGCACCAGCCGCGCTTCTTCCACGCTGATGGCCAGGGGTTTTTCGCAATAGACGTGGAGGTCGCGCAGCATGGCCCAGTTGGCCACAAAGGCGTGGGTCTGATCGGTGGTGCAACATACGATGGCATCCAGTTCGGGATGTTCGAGGCACTCGCGCCAATCTACATAACGTTTCGCATCGGGAAACACGGCTCCGGCGAAATCGAGATGTTCTTCGTCGACATCACAGATCGCCACGACGTTTTCCGTCTTCAATGCGTCGTAGTGGGCCCGCGCCCGACCATCGGCGCCGATGAGTGCAATGTTCAACTTATTGCTGGGCGCACCGGGAGCGGCGAAGGTACCACTCGGCAGAATCAAAAATCCTGCGCCCACGGCGGCCGTCTTCAGGAAATCCCGTCGTCCCGGCCCCCCGTGTTGCTGCGGCGTTCCTGATGTTGATGTGTTTGAAGTCTTCATGGACTTCGCTCCTCGTTCGGTTGCTCTCTCGATTACATCAAAGGGGTACGCCAACGCGTGTCCCCGGTCTATTCTTTTACGTACGATTCGCAGGTGCCTGGGTCATCAAAGATTCGATGAGTACCCTGACCTCCTCTACAGGCGCGCGTTGTACAAGATAGGCATGCTCCCTATCCGGTGAGTCACGCCAGTAATTTACGCCATCTTCCTGCACGTCGTTGTATCCCGACGATACCACATCCCACCACGATGCCGCGCCCCGGACGGCCACCAGCACGGCAGTCTGGTCCCAGCTCTCCCGTCGGGTGGGCCGCTTTTCTCCCTCACCTAAAAACAAGCGATAGGCCCGGGCCACGGGGTTGTCGTCTGAATCCTGCAACAGGGTGCTTCCTGTCATAACTTTGGCACCAATTTCCCAACCAGAAAAAATCGCGGGAACGGGGCAGTTATCCACTGCTTTCTTACTGTATCCCGCGCCGCCATGGGTAACAAAGTTGGCCTCGCTCTTGCCCGCATCATTGGGATAGCGCCCCCCCATGCACACCCATTTCAGGACTTTCTTCTCCACGAGCGCCCGGCCATCGAGGCGGCTGATCGCATCGGCCGGAGATTCCAGTAAATCGACGAAGGCCTTCAGGCGGCCCACCGTAACGATCGTAACGCTCCCATCGGGCTGGTCGGCCAGAAGTTGACGATAGACGGTGACGTGGTCGGGAACGTCTTCCTTGGTGACCACATCGTGGCCATAACGTGCCGTGTCTGTTGCAATGGCTTCGAGATAGCGGCTTTCCGTGCGGCCATAGATTTCTTTGATGGTGCCAATGGGGAGATCGCCGCGACCATAGTAGGTGTTGATGGCATCCACGCAACCCGCCACATAGGGGTTGCCGCCATAACTGGCAATACAACCGAGTATTTCTACCTCACCCTGATCCGCCAGGGCATGCAACACAGCCAAAGCGCCGCAGTCATCGCAATCGCCCGTCATGTCAGTGTCAAAAATGACACGGGGTACTTCCGCAGCGGAAACTGATGAATGGAGTAGGGCGAGCGTTAGGAGTAGTGCACAAACGAGTCGATACAAAGGCTTCGGCCTCCAGCGTTTCACTCAGGTTAGGGAGGAACAAGTTCCACCGTGTGGGGGTGTGGCTTGTAACACGCACCCATTGATTTAAGCAGATAGCACCCAACCAGTCAAGATGCATCCATTTCGTTGGCCCTATCTACACATTATTACATACGCTGCGGTCCCTGTAGTGCTTGACAATTAGGTCGTTCTGTGGAAGACTAAAAGACGAAATATGGCCCTGTGACAAAGCGTATTAGCACGGGGCGATTGCCGCGCTGTGAATGGATTTTTTCTCAACCGGTACGGGGCGCACGGGTTCGTTTCGATCGGGGCGGGCGGCTAAACACCCGTTTTAATTGCTACATTCATAGCAAGCAGCGGGCCGCCTCCACCTTGCAGGAAAGCCCAGGCAAGCTACGTGGACCAAGCTGTGGGAGGGTTCCTATGTCCGAAAAAAAACTACCATTTTTCATGAAAACCCATTCTTGCCCTGCGTGCGGCACTTCTGGATCTCACCGTCAATTTCGTAGTCGGACCTTTGCGCCTGCCACGATAGAGTCCGACTCCCACCCCCTTACCTATACGTGGAGCGACCCCCAGCTGGTCCAAGTTCATCCTCCCCTGTACTTCCTCTATTTTTGTACGTCCTGTTTTTTCGCCTCTCCCTCAGAAAACTATGTTGACCCCGAGAGCGTGCTGTACAACCGGGTGGGCAACAGGGCTTTCACGCATGCCCGGGCCAACAACGACAAAATAATCGAATTACTCGGCCAGCGTATCGACTATGACAAGCTAAATTTTGAATCTGCACTGTGGATGCACCTGCTCGCTATCTACACCCAGTTGCTGCGCGAAGAGGAGCTGCGCGACCACTACACCATTGCCCGGCTCTACCTCCGGATGGCGTGGCTGTATCGCGAAGAAAACAGGGCGAAATGCAGCAAGACCGAGACACCCGTAGAGGAAAAAACCGAAGACTCCACACAGACCGCCGTGCTCGAAGCCCTCTCAGCCTTCGACGCTATCCTGCATCAGGGTAATGAAGGGCGAAACCAGGTTGCTACGACCCTCAAGGCCGATGCACCCCGTCGGCGGGGAAGAAATGCTGACGTCTATATGAAATCGCTGACGACCATGGAACGCCTCTTCGAAGCCCTTCATTCAGAGGCCTATCGACTCAAGTCAACCTTCAATCAATCCTACGTCACAGCCATGCAGACCAGCGACAAATCCTATGACACCGCCTTTCTTGACGAGATCAAGACTTCCTGGGTCTATGCGCCCGTGGAAGAGGCCGAAGCCCTCCGAAACGCCATTGAGCATTTTGAAAAAGCCATTGCGTCGGACTCTCGTTTAAATAGTCCCGACGCCTTCTTCCGCACCTCCGCACTGATCGTGGACCTGGAGCTGCGGTGCAATGACTTGGACGCCGCCTTCAAGAAGGTCCGGGGAATCATCGGTTCCATCATGAAAGATCGGCAGAATATTCTCGCCAAGATCAACACCACGGAAAACATGAGTCACAAAATGGAGCTTCAAAAACAGCTTAGTTCCGCCAACCGCTCCATCGAACGGGCCACAGACCTCCACTATCAGATAGTTGATATGGTGGTTGAGCGGGAAATGCCAAAAATAAATGCGATACTGAAGGAGCATACCCAGAGCACGACCGGTCAGAAAAAAGTAGCCCTCCTGGCCAACGGTATCAGCCATGGCATCATCGAACACCTGCAGAAGAAAAAAGTCGTATAGCCAGCGATCAGGGTTTGATAAACCAGACAGCATGGCCGTCAATAGGTTGAAGTGTCAGCCCATGGAGCCCCGCTTCACCAAAGTAATCGTGGACGGCCCGGCGACAGCCCGACCAACTGCCGTAGTCGTCGATGACCACCACGCCCCCAGGCACTACCTGATAATAAAGCGTTTGGAATACTGTCGTAACCGAATCATACCAATCGGCATCGACGTGAAGAAGGGCAATAGGCCCGATGGCTTCGGCCTGCTTCGCCAGCGTTTCGTTGAACCAGCCAGGGATGATTTGGAGAGATGATGGCACCGTTCCGGCAAGGCGGTGAGCCTCCTCCACCCGAGCCACGGCCCCCGTGCACCAGCCAGGGAAATAGCCATCCCGCACCACCGCATCGTCGTTCTCGGTGGGTTCCGGGAGGCCCTCAAAGGAATCGAAAAGCCAGCAAGGTCGCGTCGCCCCATGTTGCGAGAGCCCCGCAGCGACCATGGCTGACGATCCCCCATTCCACACACCACACTCCACCACCGCACCCTCGGGCCCCTCTTGTGCCAGCAGGCCACCCAGTTCATAGAGCTTCTTCAGTCGGGGAAGGGCCACCATGGTGTATTGGGGCACGAGTTTCCGGGCCAGTTTGAGGAAGTGTGGGTCGACCCGTTCGCCCGCGAAACCCAGGCCCCATCGTTGCCACTCGAGACGTGCGCGCAAGAGCAGTTTGCCAAAGGGCGTGTCGGGTCCAGTAAGTTGATAGCGGTTCATGGGCGGCTTCCTGTGCATGTCGTCCGGGGTGAACGAGCTAAGGGGGATAGCCTACGACAAGCGCACGGGAGTAACCAAATTGTCTACGAATGGGTGACTGTACCCGGATAGGGAGGCGATTTTCTCTTACAACCGAGTTAGGACCAAGGATTGTAGATGCCGATACCGCTACGTTCGAAGTCACCCCTATTTCGCGTGACCACCGTCAGATTGTGTGTCCGTGCTGTGGCACAGAGGAGGCCATCAATACTTGGGAGGGGCGTGCCCCCTTTTTCCAGCGATGCCTGGATGCGCGCCCACGTGATCGCGACTTCCGCATCGATATCCAGAATGCGCCCCGCGAAGCGACGCCGGAGATCGCGGTCCAACCAGGACTGAAGGGCGTTGCGTCTTTTTCCAGGCGCGAGTTTCTCGATGCCCTTCTGAATCTCTCCCAGCGTAAGGACACTCATAAACAGGGTGCTTTCGTCACAGGATTCCATCCAGGCGAGGACGCCCCGGTTGGGGCGGGCACGGACCATCTCGGAGAGCACGCAGGTGTCGATCAGGTAGTTCAAAGCACGACGTCGCGGGGCAGATCGCGGGGGCGTTCCAGTTCGAGGCCGCGCAGCGGAGACTTGCGGAAGAATTCCACGAGGCTATCCGGACCCCGTTGCAAGCGCTCATAGTCCTCACAGGAAACAACGACCACCGCCTTCTTGCCGTGGCGCGAGACTTCCTGTGGCCCTTCCTTGAGCGCGCGGTCAACGACCTCACTGAATCGATTCTTGGCTTCTTGCAGTTGCCACGTTTTTTCCATGGTGGGTGCTCCGTTGCTTGAAAGTCTAGCCAGACTGTCTAGATTGTATCATGCATCTTTGGCATTGGGAAGTTCCCCGGCAACAAAGAACATGAGGAACTCGTCGGGTGGCACGGACAAGTCTGCAAGACTTGCCCGTGTGTTGTGGGGACAGTATCCCGCCTTCGGCGCGTCTTCGACCCCCGTAGCGGCAGCGACGTTGCACGTCAGTGGAATGGAGACGTCAGCAAGGGGGTGACTGTACCCGGTGCCGACTCTTCGTGTCTTCTCCGTGTCTCTGTGGTGCAATCTTTATTGGAACCACAAAGAACGCAGAGAACACAAAGTAAGCAAGCCAGACGTCAGGGGCTGCCCTTTTGGCGTACAGGATCCCTCGCACTTGGCGGGTTGTTTCACGCTTTCGCGGCTGAGGTCACCTAGCACCCAAGCTTATTTCGCCCGAGCCGAATAAAGAAGTCATAACACTCCACGACATCATTTGCGAGTTTATTGGCCTCCTGCACCTTGGCTCGCCAAAACTCCGAATCAGGTCCTTTAGAATCCGGATGAATGGCAGAAAATTTAAGATCGTTGTCCAAAGAAAAAGAGTTAATGTTCAAGAACTCCATGTAACGTCGCACAGCTCTGTAGAGTTCAGACCGGCTATTCTCTAATTCCAGTTCTAGAAACTCATGGTCAGGGACGTCCCATTTGTTCAAGAACTCATCGACCTCAACCAATTTATCCCATTCGATTCGTCCGCCCATATCACAATTTCGCAAAAACATGTAACTGGTTCCACCGGGCGGTATGGTCTGCAGGAAATCTTGAAAGAGCGCCAAGTCGGTCGCTGTCTTCACCTCCGATTTCTGACGCTCACACTGCAGTTCTTGGAGAAACTTCTCACGTTCCTTCGCAATCTCACCTTTTACAGTCTCGAACTGGCATGCATACTCGTGCTTGACCGATTCGTCTATTCGTATGCCTATCCATCGTTTGAGAACAAAACTCAGCAACCCGACCGAAAGTGAAGTGCCACCAAGTATTCCAAGTAGTACGGTTTTCACGGTGGGATCCACTGTACAATCTCCTCTAGTCCTTCAACAACATCACTCGGGAAGTTGGCTTCTACTTTTCGAGAACGGGGGCTCAACCTGCACTTTTAGGTTACGGATGAATCATTCAGAACAAGTGATTCTCATCTCAAATAGCAGCGCTGTCTAACCAAGATCTCATAGATTGACGTCCCTAACCCTAAGCTAGAGAGAAAACACATCTAACATATATTGAAAATATAGACAGGCACACATTTGATTTGTGCCTCGTCAAAATCTCTCGAACCCGGTATGGGACTCACACTACGGTGAAAGGGAAATCCCACTTTTCAGGATAGCCATCCGTACTGAACGAGACTAGCAATTCCTTGTGCTTAATTGCTCGCGCTCGAGCGCCAGGCCAAAGATCTGTGCCGGACTTTCCGACCCTCACTGCATTTGACCGTTTCAGGTCGTATTCGGCCCACTTTCCATCGGGTCTTTTTAATATTCGCCTAATTCTCAAGTCCGCGTCAGTTATGGTGCTATTGCCAGTTAGATGTGCTTTATCTCCACAAAGCATCTTGTCGAATGCGCTGGTAATAAGCACGTCGAACCCGACCGCGAGGGCATATGATTCTCTTACGAACGCCTGTAAATCGCTCGGATTCACCGAGGCGTTCACATTGTGAGCTGCGTCGTGCCTCCGAAGTGTGGCATTAATGAAAGAAGTCTTTGCATTTGGGATAGCCATATCTAGTCGGCTGGACAATGACGTAATAAGGTTCCAAGCATCCTTTACTCCGAAAGTTTTTAGAATAGACAGGGTTTCTTCGTCCGTGAGATTGGAGCCCTCGAAACCAAGGGAGTATCGGGATAACGCGAAAGATGTCGAATTGGAAGACGCAACAATTGCCGACTCTTCTTGAAGGAACTTTATACCATCCGCAGAGTATTTTTCCCTCTTGAGTATGCCTTGAAGGGCACCGCGTGTAGCAGCTTTTTTGAGCCTATCGGGCAGGTCATCAAATGGAATACATACTCTGTGAAACGAATCTAGGATCTCCCCGGTTCGACGTCTAATAAAATGTTCCAACACCGCGAAACCAAGAATTGCTATGCCATTTCGAAAGGTCTTGGCACGCAGGTTGTGGTCTCTGTCCGATGGTGCGTTGTCTACAATATCTTCGTGCTCAAGAGCGAGTCTGAATCCGAGCATACCCGAGAGAAAATCAGACTGGGCACTCATAAAGTTACACCGATTTCAACATGTTTGTAAGCGTCTTAATTCGAGATACAATTCGATCCGGATTTGAGGTAAATTGCCTTACGGCGTTCTCAAACTCGGAATTATCTCTTAAAAGGTCAATCGTCAATTTGACGACCTGTTTCCTCTGAGTCACAGCCCTCTGTCGCTGCTTAATCGTGAGCAGTGAAGCGCTAATCATTTGCGCGTCATACATCCCTGCCAGCACCAAGTTTCGCCATTGCCCTTCATTGAATCGCTTGAATGCATTCGTTCCCCAGATTGACGCACAAAACTTCAAACTTGTGTTGAATTTATCCCGGAGTCTGTTTATGTAAGGAGACTTCTCGTGCTGATGAGCGTACATGAACATGTCCATGGAGAATCGCATCTTGCCTGAGAAATTCTCCCAGTATTCCGACAGAGTGAAGAAGCGGAGTACATACTCCGCATCCATCATTTCTCGATAGGCCTTTGCGCTATTGTCCGTTATTTTCAGTTGCTGTTTCAGGAATGGGTTTTCAGCCAACTCGAATACTAGGTCATTGAGTTTTCCCCGATAGGCCACGTTCCTTATTTCTTGCGGCAAGAGAGGCTCTCCACCAGTATTCAGCCTTGTAAAGACCTCGTACTTTATCTCGGGGTCTGATTGCTTAAGCAGAGTTACTACTCGCACATAGGGACGTATGTTCAATGCGTTCATAATCGATTTCGGCAAGTCTTGGAATTTTGCTCCCGTAAGTTCCTTGAATCTGCTTAGTGGAGCCAAAGAAAGGTCTTTGCGGAGAAACAAATAGATCGCAGTAAGTCTCTGCTTGCCATCGATTACAGAATAATTCCCGTAGTCGTCCTCCGCCAAATAAACTGGCGGAATTGGAACATTCAAGATGAAGGACTCTATCAATGCGGATTGCTTGTGGACATTCCAGCGCTCTCGTCGTTGATACTCTGGCTCTATATCGATCGCTTTACTCTCGATCATATCAGCCAAGGTTGCCAATGAAAGATCTGACGATTGGAGTACTAAACTATCTTGAGCCTTCTTGAATCTAGCTTCAACCTTGTCTTTATCAATTACCTCGATCACGACTTTACCTCCCGCATCAGTATCCGGCTCAAGAGTGTTGATCGGCTTGCGCGCGTCAATACCGACACTACTTAGTTACGTATACTACACTACTTTTGGCCGATTAGCATATGCCCGTCAGCCCAACAACCCACCCATGGCCTTAAACCTCGGTGCGAGGGCCTGGTAGTTGGCCTGATATTCGAGGAACCAGGGTTCGTAGGCCGCCGCAGCCGTTTTGTTGGCTTCGAGACGGCTTACTTCTTTGATGATGTTGTCGCAGCCTTCTTCCACGGTCTTGTAGAGCCCTGCCGCTACGCTGGCAAGAATCGCCGCGCCGTAGGCCGGGCCTTCGTCGACGTTGATGGTGACCATGGGGGCGTTGCCCGTGTCGGCGAGCATCTGACGCCAGAGGGTGCTTCGTGCGCCGCCGCCGGAACAGCGGACTTCGCTCACGGGAACGCCCATGGCGCGCATGACTTCGAGGCTGTCGCGCATGCCGAAGGAGACGCCCTCCAGGACCGACCGGCTCATGTGGGCCCGGGTGTGGCGAAGGGAGAGTCCGATAAAGGCCCCTTTCGCATCGGGGTCTTTGTGGGGGGTCCGTTCGCCCGTGAGGTAGGGCAGGAAGACAAGGCCTTCGGAACCGATGGCAATATCGGCGGCTTCGGCGGTGATGTATTCGTAGGGGTCTTTACCTTCCGCCTTACCTTGGGCGATGAGATCCTGGCAGAGGGTGTCGCGGTGCCAGCGGAGGGAGCCGCCGGCGCTGAGCATGACGCCCATGACGTGCCATTTGCCGGGGACGCTGTGGCAGAAGGTGTGGACGCGGCCGAGGGGGTCGGTGCTTACGTCGTCGGCAAAGGCGAAGACCACGCCACTGGTGCCGAGGGACGAGGAAATAACGCCCGACCGTACGATGCCGCAACCCACGCCGTTGGCCGCCTGATCGCCGCCACCGGCCACCACGGGTATACCGGCGGGGAGGCCCGTCTTTGCGGCGGCCTCGGCAGTGAGGGTGCCCGTGATTTCGGGGCCTTCAAAAGCGGGGGCCATAAAGGTGGTGTCAATATCGAGGAGTCCCATGAGCTCCGTGTGCCAGCAGCGGTTTTTCACGTCGAAGAGGAGGGTGCCCGAGGCATCGGCCACGTCGGTGGCGAATTCGCCGGTGAGCAACAGGCGGATATAGTCTTTGGGCAGGAGAACTTTCTTCACGCGCTCGTAATTGGCCGGCTCATTATCCCGCAGCCAGAGAATCTTGGGCGCGGTAAAACCCGTGAGGGCGGGGTTAGAAACCATGTCGAGGAGTTGGTTCTCCCCCACGATATCATTGATGGCCTGGCACTGGGCGGTAGTCCGCTGGTCGCACCAGAGGAGGGCCGGACGGATGACCTCGTTGTTGCCGTCGAGGAACACACTGCCGTGCATCTGCCCCGTGAGGCCAATGCCCTTTACGTCGCTTGCGTCGATCTTACTGGCGAGTTGGGCGAGGGCGTCATAGGCGGCCTGGGCCCAATCGGCGGGGTCCTGCTCGGCCCAGTTGGGCTTGGGGGTGTGAAGGGGATATTCCACCAGGGCCGAAGCCAATAATTCGCCTTCGGCATTCATGGCGATGGCTTTTGTGCCGCTGGTTCCGACGTCGACGCCCAAAACGATACCCATGGTGTGTGCTCTCCTTCGTAAGAATTCGGGGGGATGAAAAACTCTCGTAGTTATACCGGGAGAGTTTAACACGACGCAAGGACAGGAAGGCACGCGGGCCCTGTAGGGACTGCCTTCGGCCGTGGGGTATGTGGGTAGGACAAAGGAATGTGCGCCAGCCTGTGGAAGACGCTGTCGGACGAGTTTTTCGGGGCCGAGGCTGTCCCGGCTGTGTTGATTGTCGTCGGTTATTTCACAGGGAACTTCAAGACAGGAGCATCCACCCACATTGCGCGGCCTGAAAAGGTCGTTGTGAAATCTACTACGTTGGCGTAATCCGCGGCATAGGGTATTCGGGGGTCTTGGATGTCCTGAAGAACGCTGGAATGATTTCTAACGACGGGACTGCCTTCGGCCCTGGGCATGTGGGTAGGCTAGAGGAATGTGCGCCAGCCTGTGCACGGCGGCGGCGGGCGTGTTTTCCGGGGCCGAGGCTGTCCCAACAAAAAGGAGCCATCGGAAATCCGATGGCTCCTCAGCGATGGCAATTTTTGGCTGTTCGTTACTTGGCATCAACCGTGATGCCAGGCCAATCGTCGGTGCGGAACGGGTGGGCGGGCAACCCGGCTTCGTTGTAGAGGGTCGACACAGGATTGTCGGCCCAGGCATAGCGCACGGAAACCGGATTGGGTACCTCGGGAGAGGATACGAGGACTTTCTTGCCCTTGACCACGGCGTCGGCCCAGACAAAGTTCTTGTCTTCGCCGGCAATCATGAATCCCGCCAATTCGCCTTTTTTGGGGTGGAGGCCCTTGGCAAAATCAAAGGAAAGGGTCACGGTGCCGTCTTTGCTGATCTTGTGGGACTTGTAGCGGGGACCACAGGGAACCACATCACGCATACCGTAGTCATAGCGAAGTGCCCAACGGGCGAGACGACGGCCCACGTCCTGCTTGTTGCGGGGGTGGATGTCGTCGGCCTGACCAATGTCGATGGCCGAAGCGGTGCCCGTGTTTTTGAGGGCCAGGGTCATGTTCTGGGCTTCCCGGAGTTCCGCCCAGTCGCTGTCGGGGGTCGGCTCTTCCGAACGGGCACGGTAATTGGCCAGTTCCACGAGGTAGAAGGGGAAGTCGCCCTGATCCCAGTGCATGCGCCAATCTTCAATCATGGCAGGGAAAATGGTCCGGTATTGATAAGCACGTCCAGCGTTGGATTCGCCCTGATACCAGATGGCGCCCTTGATGCCAAAGGGCACGATGGGGGCAATCATGCCATTATAAAGGCTGGAAATGCGGTGGGGATGTTCGGGGCCCATGGGTGCCCGAGGCTTGTCTTTGTCGGTGGCTTCGCCTTTGTCTTTTTTGGCCTGCCACTCGGCAACTTTCCCATCATAATCTGCTTTGGTCTGGGGATAGTTGGCGATGATGTCTTCCCAGCGTTCGGTAATGGGCGCGAAAGCGTCTACCTTCTCCACCGTCTCCTGGCTGGTCCACGACTCCGACGGCGTACCGCCCCAGGAGGTGTGAATCATGCCCACAGGAATATTCAGCTTCTGCTGCAATTCGCGGCCATAGAAATAGGCGACCGCAGAGAATCCGGGAACGGTTTCCGGGGTACAGGCCTGCCAGGTGCCTTCGCAATCTTCCTGGGGCGTGTCGGCGGTGACCCGGGTCACATAAAAGAGGCGCAGGTTGGGAAAGTTGGCCGCCGCAATCTCTTTTTCGGCGTCGTTGGAGTTGCTTACGGTCCACTGCATGTTGGATTGGCCCGAAGCGACCCAGACTTCCCCCATGAGGATATCGTCGAAATAGAGGGATTCGGCACCCTGGCTGACCCGGAGGTCATAGGCCGTCGTGCCCGCAGGCAGGGATTTCAGGGTGGCCATCCAGTGCCCATCAGCCCCCACGGTGACTTCCTGGCTTTTTCCGGCGAATTCGATCGTCAGGACGGCACCAGGGTCGGATTTACCCCAGATGGGATTCTTTTGTTTCTGCTGCAACACCATGTGGCTGCTGAAAATGCTGGGCATCCATATTTCCGCCTGGGCGCTTACACCCAGAACGGCGACAACGGCCATCAGGCCGAGTTGACGAAGTAATCGCATGTGATTTGTTCCTTCCATTATTTCCGGTCAGTATTGAATTAATACGCAAGAGAGGCAGGGTAGCAAAAAGTGGGCAAAAGGACAAATCAGAGGCCCGGTGGAATTACGCCATTCATTGCCGATGTGACTTTTCGCTATAACTGGACAAGGGAAAGAGATGCGCGTTAAAATCTTCTACGTAGCAAAAACCCTTTCATCGGTTGAGGAGTGTCTACTTGTGAGTGCGATTGTCACAAAGAACTTGAGCAAGATCTACCGAGAGCTCGGCAAGGCCTCTGTGAAATCGTTGGACGGTCTCGATCTCACCATCGAGAAGAACGAGGTCTATGGCTTTCTTGGCCGTAATGGCGCGGGAAAGACCACCACGATTAAGCTCTTGTGTGGCCTGTTGAAGCCCACATCGGGCGAGGCCACGGTATTCGGCGAAAGCGTGCGGACGCCCCAGGCCCGACGGCTCATCGGTTATCTTCCCGAACAGCCCTATTTCTATGAGTACCTGACGCCCAAGGAAACCATCGATTTCTATGGTAAGCTCCAAAAGCTGAGTCCGGCAGAGCGGGCCCATCAATGGGACAAGCTTTCGGAGTTGCTGGACCTCCGCGATATCGCCAATCAGCGCCTCAAGGGCTTTTCCAAGGGCATGCGCCAGCGTATCGGTTTTGCCGTGGCCCTGGTGGGCAACCCGCCCCTGCTGATTCTCGATGAACCCATGAGTGGCCTCGACCCCATTGGCCGGCGCATGATTCGGGATCTCATCATGCGCTGCCGGGATGAAAAGAAAACGATATTCTTCAGCTCCCACGTCATGAGCGATGTGGAGCAGATCTGTGACCGCGTGAGTATCATGGTCAAGGGCAAACTGACCCACCGTGGTCGCATTGACCAGCTCCTGGCGCAGAAAACCAAGGCGGTGGAAGTCATCGCCGTGGGCCTGAGCGAGGAACTTCGCACCGCCCTGGGTGGTATTGCCCAGAGCCATCGCCCCCTGGATGAACAGGATATTTTTAACTTTGCCGACGAAGGCGAGGCCAACGATGCCGTTCAGCGCATTCAGCAGGGGGGCGGGCGCATTGTTCAATTCTCGCCCATCCGGGAATCCCTGGAAGACTTTTTCCTGCGTCAACAGGAACCCACGGTGGAGGAGGTAGTCTAATGCGTATCCTGGCGATTGCTCAAAACACCTTTCGGGAATCGATCCGCGATAAGGTCCTCTATGTATTGCTTTTTTTCGCGGCCGTAACCATATTCGGCTCAAAGGCCCTCGGCTGGATAAGCATCGGGCAAGACATCAAGATCGTCAAGGATATCGCCCTCAGTGCCACGTCGATCTTTGGCATTTTGATTGCCATTTTCGTCGGCACCAGCCTGATTTACAAAGAAATCGACAAGCGGACCCTCTACACCATTCTGGCCCAGCCCATGCACCGTTATGAATTTATTCTGGGCAAATATCTCGGTCTGGTGGCACTCCTCGCGGTGGTCACAGTCACCATGGCGCTTGTGTCTTCCCTCTACATCTTGATGCTGGGCGGCACGCTCCAGGTCACCTTCTTTCTGGCCATCCTGTTGATCTATGGAAAGCTCCTGCTGATTACGGCCTTCGCTGTGCTCATGTCTTCCCTTACGTCGCCTATACTCGGCGCCATCATCGTTTTTTCCGTGGCGGTCTTTGGCCATGCCACCGAAGTCTTTCGCGACTTGCCCCCCCAATTTGAGGGCACCTCGGCCAAGGCCATCCTGGAGGCGGTCTACTATGTGGTCCCTAATCTGAGCAACTTCGATCTGGCCCAGGAAGCGGCCAACGGCATCGAAGTCTCCGGGGCCTATGTCATCTGGGTCATGGCCTACGGCCTCCTCTACACGGTGATGCTGCTCATTCTCGCTGCCCTGGCCTTCCAAGAGAAGGACGTATAGCCATGAAGGCCCGCGCCATTGCCGCCCTGGTCGCTGTCGCCGTTTTTTTCGGTGCCGTGGGGGCCCAGCGTCAGATCCATCAGGCCCAGGAGGCCGATCGGGGTGAGGATATTCTATTCCTGCCCAACCAGAAACTGCTCAATCACTTTACGGGCGGTTTAAATAATATCGTGGCCGATCTGCTCTGGCTCCGCTGCATCCAATACATCGGGACCGAGTCGAAGGGAGATCGCAATTTCACCTGGCTCAATGAGATGGTGAACGCCGTGGTCCAACTGGATCCCCATTTTGGCGATGCCTATCGCTATGGCGGTATGTTTCTCGCCGCCCTGAAGTCCGACGATGACTCGGGCATCAAATTGCTGGAGCGGGGCGTTGTGGCCAATCCCCGAAACTTCCAGTTGCCCTATGAACTGGCCATGATTTTCCTGCTGAACCGCAAAGATGAACCGGGCTCCAAGGAGCGCGCCACCTACTACCTCAGCATGGCCGCCTCCATCGATACGTGCCCCGAATTCGTCCGCGATCTGGCCACGACCTTACAGGGTCAATACAACCTGGACGAAGTCGAGATCGGCATGTGGAATCGCATGGCCGACAGCGAAGACAAATTGTTGCGGGAGCTCGCCCAACGCAAACTGGTGGAAGTGGATATTCGAAACACCACGGAAACTCTCAACAAGGCCATGCTTACCTTCAACGGACGGGTAGGCCATTTCCCCAACAACCTGGAAGAACTGGCGGCGTCCGGCATCACGCCGGTGCCTGTCAACGACGCCTTGGGTGGCTATTTCGTTCTCGGTGATGACGGAGTAATTCGGAACACCACGCTCCTCGATGGCGAAAAAAAGAATTTGCTGAAAAGCCTGCAGAAGCTGGTGGAACGGTACAAAGAAGATAAGGGTGAGTGGCCCCCGTCGTTGCAGGCGCTGGTGGATGGGGGGATTACGGATCAGTTACCCGAGCACCCCTATCACGACGAGACGTGGCATTACGATCGGGCGACGGGTCTGGTGAGTTGATGGTCTCCGGGGATCAGGGGGTAGTGCCTACTGGTTGCACAATCACGACGACGCATTCGTTCATTTATTGAGCAATAGCGCGCATAATTCGCCGCCAGGGCCCTCCTTCTTGACGGTACGATGGCCAAGCCGTATAGTGCGGTAACCTTATGTAATCGGGTGCCGGTTGGGGAGGACGACATCGCTTCCATGTCCTTGGCACGCGATATGCACATAAAGAGAGAGAGTAGCTGGGCTTCCGCCCCCCTTGTCGGCGCGCGGTCCGGCCTTATGAAAGCGAGGAATATATGGAAACCCCGACCTACGTGAAGCACACGCGACTCATCAGCTGGGTCAAGGAAATAGCCGACCTCTGTAAGCCCGATTCGGTGAACTGGTGCGATGGCTCCAAGGAGGAATACGACCGCCTCATGGGTGAGATGGTCGCTTCGGGCATGGCCACCAAACTGGCCGAGGACAAACGGCCCAACAGCTATCTGTTTCGCTCCGACCCCAAAGATGTAGCCCGCGTCGAAGACCGGACCTTTATCTGCAGCCGTCGCGAACAAGATGCCGGGCCCACGAACAACTGGATGAAGCCCGAGGACATGAAGAAGATGCTCAATGAGCTCTTCGATGGCTGCATGCGTGGTCGGCCCATGTATGTCATTCCCTTCTGCATGGGCCCCCTCGGTTCTGACATATCCCACATCGGTATCGAGATCACCGATTCGCCCTACGTGGTGGTGAACATGCACATCATGACCCGTGCGGGCAAAGCCGTCATCGAACAATTGGGTGAAGAGGGCGAGTTCGTCCCCTGCGTCCATTCGGTGGGCCAACCCCTGGCCGACGGACAGAAAGACGTGCCCTGGCCCTGCAACAACGACGAAAAATACATTGTCCATTTCCCCGAAGAACGGGCCATCATGTCCTATGGCAGTGGATACGGCGGCAATGCCCTTCTGGGCAAGAAGTGTTTTGCCCTGCGCATCGCTTCCTGTATGGCCCGGGATCAGGGATGGCTCGCCGAGCACATGCTGATTCTCGGTGTCACGACGCCTGCGGGGGAAAAAACCTACGTGGCCGCCGCCTTCCCGAGTGCCTGCGGCAAGACCAACTTCGCCATGCTCATACCCCCGAAGGGACTGGATGGCTACAAGATCACGACGGTGGGTGACGACATTGCCTGGATCAAACCGGGAGAAGATGGCAAACTCTACGCCATTAACCCGGAGGCCGGTTTCTTTGGCGTCGCGCCGGGAACGTCCTATGAGTCCAACCCGAACGCCATGGATTCCATCAGGTCGGACTCCATCTTCACCAATGTGGCCCTTACCCCCGATGGCGATGTGTGGTGGGAAGGCATGACGGAAACCCCACCCGCCGAGCTGACGGACTGGAACGGCAATGCGTGGACCGCAGGCTGTGGCCGTCCCTCGTCCCATCCGAATTCGCGTTTTACCGCACCGTTGGCCAATTGCCCCTGTGCCGACCCGGCCTATGAAGACCCCAAGGGCGTGCCGCTGGAAGCCTTTATTTTTGGCGGGCGACGGAGTTCTACCGTGCCCCTGGTCATGCAGGCCTACAACTGGAATTACGGTGTTTATCTTGCCGCCACCATGGGCTCTGAAACGACCGCAGCCGCCACGGGAGCGGTGGGCAACGTTCGGCGCGACCCCTTTGCCATGTTGCCCTTTATCGGCTATCACATGGGCGACTACTGGAGTCACTGGATGGACATCGGCCGCTCCATTTCCAATCCGCCCCGTATCTTTGGCGTTAACTGGTTCCGGAAAGACAAAGAGGGCCAGTATGTGTGGCCCGGATTCGGCGACAACATGCGTATCCTCAAGTGGATTGTCGACAAGGTGCATGGTCGCACCTATGCCGAAGAAAGCCCCCTGGGTTGGGTGCCCCGCTATGAAGACATTGATTGGACTGGACTGGACTTTTCAGAAGCCGAGTTTGACGAAATCATGTCGATAGACCGGGCCACCTGGGAAGCGGAAATCCTCTCCCACGAAGAACTCTTCATCAAGCTCTACGATCGCCTGCCCAAAGAGTTCATGATGCTCCGCCAGCTCACCCTGTCGCAGCTCTGGCGCGCTCCAGAACACTGGGAACCCACCCACGTCACCGCGCCCTACGTAAAGTAAATCAGGTACCCTTAAATCGTCCGGTGGACTTCCACCGGGCGATTTTTTTGTTGATGCGATGAGCAATTAGTAGGGATGATTTATTCGATATTTCAAGTGCAGGAGTTATAAGGATGGCTCGATGGGTTCTTGCGAATCATGTCGTCACGTAACTTTTTGCAGATAAAACGACAAACCATGGACGTGCCGCGCGATCTGGTACTCCAGTTCGTGCGAAGGGGCTGTGGGACGTCGTTGGGATCTATGTAGTTGTGGGAAGTCTTCAAGAGGTCATTGGGAATAGAGCATTGTGCTTGTGCTTGGCCTTGATGTGGAGACGTAGTCATACCTCCTAATCCGCGCACGAATCCTCCTGCGGCGCATCTTCGACCGGAAATACCGGATCGCGCGGCACGATTGGTGGGTTCCGTTTGTTTTGGCGGAGTGAGTCTTTGTTGGTGCCCATGAATTGCCCATGAATCTTTTTTTATAGGTGCGACAAGGTGGGGGCGTTATTTGTTCTTGTGCAGACTCCGGGCGGCATCCAGGGCTTCCAGCACAACCGCCTCAAGTTGGGCACCTACCGCTTCCGGCCGATGGTGTTGCTCCACGGTGCTCCGAGCGGCATGGCCAAGGCGCCCCCGAAGTTTGGCATCGGTCAGCAGGTCATAGAGGGCGGCCGCAAAGGAACGCACGTTGTCATCCTGGACCACCACGCCATCGACGCCGTCAGTGAGGGGATAAGCCGCGCTCTGGCAGGCGACAATGGCCTTACCCGCCGCCATGGCGTTCAATAACTTGATGGGGTAGCCCGACCAGGATACCCGGGGCATGGCGAGGACAGAATCCTGCGCGAGAAGGCGGTGCAGCGAATCAAAGCCTCGAATCGACACGACTTCCGCATCGGGGAAATGGGCCTTTTCCGCAGTGGCTATCTGGAGTCGGGCATCGGGAAGGCGTTTCCGCACCAGCTCCATGGCGGCGAAGAGGAGCCCGAGGTTCTGGTAGGCGTCCAGATTACCCGTATAAAGCACGGGTGGAATGGAATCGCCAACGACGCTGGGCTCAAAGTCACCGACACGAATGGGCGGCGGAATAATCACTACTTTCGTGTGGTCACAACCCCGCACGATAAGGTGGCCCGCCAGACGACGGTGGGGCACGATGACCCGGTCGGCGCGGTGGGGAAAGGTCCGGTCGAGCCAGCGCCCCAGCGTGTGGGCCAGCTGCGAACCTCGGAAGTAATAGGGCAGCTCGTCAGACATGGCGTTGTGGGCATGGTAGATGAGGGGGCGTTTCCCCGCCAGCAAACCCACCAGCAAGGCCTCGTAGTTGTGGGCAATGACCACGTCGATACGTTCTCGGCGCACCACGTCACGGAGGGTCTTGGCGAGGGCCAAATCCTGCAGGGGCTTGAGCAGCGACGGCCCGGCCTTCGTTTTTCCTTCGCCGGGTATACGTCGGCACCGATGAATCGTGAGACCGCTGTGGTCCCGCCCTTCGCCAAAGCCATAGACCACCAGGTGCACCTCGTGTCCCCGTGCTTTCAGCGCGAGGGCATTGTCCCGGAGAAAAATCTGAGAGCCCTGGGGCACCGGGAAGGGACAGGCACCAACGAGTGCAATACGTAACTTCATTCGAAATACCCCAATGCACGCATTCGTGCTTCAACGACCGCTTCTTCTTCGGCCGTGTAGGATTGTGGCCCATTACCCGAGTCTAACGGGGCCACGTCGTGGGCCACACCGAGGAGGGGTTGTCCATCCATGGACGGCCCGGAAACACCCAGCACGGCGAGGACCGTGGGCGCAATATCGGCCAGCGATGCCTCCGTGGCCCGGGTGGGTTCGGAAAGAAAAAGGATGCCCGGATCACGGTGGGTGCCATTCATGCCGCGCTCCTTGCCACCCAGCGCTTCATCCGGTCGAATACGTCGAAAGGCCGGTCCCCCCGGCGTGCTCCGAAGGGTGGAATGACTATATCCCCCTTCCAGTGCGAGTTCCAAGATGATATCGGGGGCGCGAAACACTTCCGGGCCATCAAAGATGTCGGCTCGGGGCCACGCATGGGCCACCACCTCCCAGGACTCCAGCGCCGTGCAGAGGGTGGCAACGAAGTCGTCGTATGCCGCCGGGTCAATCTGCCCCAGGGGTTCCCGCCCAGCCAGGTTGAGTCGGATAGAGGGAAAGTAGTTCAACTCCTCCGACCAAGCCGTGGTTTTGGACCAATCAATGCGTCCGAATCGCGACTTCGATTCCGCCTGAGCGGCAAGCCCCGTAAAGCGGCGGAAGAGGGCACCCCGCCACGATTCTGGCGTCAGGGAAAGGGCGAAACGTTTCGCGAGACTCTCACGGCCTGCGGGGTTCCACTGCAAATAGCCCTGTTCGGCCAGCCAGTTGTTGAGATGGACCACCCCCGTGCCGGCACCGCCGAAACCATGATCCGACACAATGCCGACAACCGTGTCCTCGGGGGCGGCGGCCATCAGTTTCCCAATCGCCCCATCGAGTCGTTGATAGACCTGCAGGATGGCGTCATCAAAGCCCGGTTGGTGGCGGGGAGAGTGTTCATCGTGAAAAAGCCAGAAATGATGGGCCACCGTGTCGGACTCGCCATAGACCAGCATGAAGAAGTCCCAGTCCTCTTGCTGAAGCAGGGATTCTGCCATGCGGGTCTTGCTGTCGATACCGGCGAGAAGTTTTTCGAGGGCCATTGCGTGCCACCCCGGGCCAATATGGTGCTCCTGAAAGTCGGCGAAGCGCCAGTCTTTCACGGCGGTGTAGTTTTCGGGGGGATACACAAAAGAGCGATCCACACCCGTGGTCACGGGCGAATCAAACCCGGACACCATCATGCCGTTGAGGGGTTCCGGCGGATAGGTGCCCGGCACGCCCAGTACGCAGGAACGCCGGCCCGCTGTATCGAGTATATTCCACAGGGCGGGTGCCTTGCGGTGACTCTGATTAACGAAGCCAATGCCATAGGCTCCCGCCTTCATTTCGGTAAAGTCGAAGACGCCATGACGCCCGGGATTCACGCCTGTGACGCAGGTCGTCCACGCCGGGAAGGTTACGGGAGGACGGGTGCTCGCCAGGGGCATGAAGGTGCCCCGATCACGAAGGGCTGCCAGGTTGGGCAGGTGCCCCCCGTCCATCCAGGGCTGAAGCAACGAGGCTTCGCCACCATCCATGCCTATGAGTAAAAACCGCGCCATGACGGGATCGTAGCAGATTCGAGGCAACGTGCTGTAGGTAAGGGAGCGGGCACGTCTCAAAGACGTGCCCGCAGCAACCTGAATTCTTGTAGGGTCGATTACTTCATGGTGTAGAGTTCGCCCACGGGGTAGTCGGGCGAAGGGGTCACCGCTGCCTTCATGTGGGCTTCGATTTGCTTCACGACGTCGGGGTGCGCCGCAGCCACATCTTGGGTTTCACCGAGATCCGTCTTGAGATCGTAGAGCGCAATTGGGGCATTCTGACCAACACGGATACCCTTCCAATCACCCATCCGAAGGGCCTGCTGATAGACCTTACGACAATGTCCGTAGTCCCAATAGAGATAGTCATGGGATTCGGGCTGCTCCTGGCCCAACAGCGTAGGTAGCATGGAGATGCCGTCGATATCCTGGGGTGCCGGAAGCCCCGCGATTTCGGCGAAGGTGGGCAGGACGTCCCAGAAGGTCCAGACCTGATCACTCGTTGCCCCGGCGGACACCTTACCCGGCCACCGTGCGACTAGGGGCACACGAAGTCCCCCTTCGAGGAGATCCCGCTTGTAGCCGTTAAAGGGACCATTACTGTTAAAGAAATCAGCGTCATGATCATGGGTATCACAGGGTCCGTTGTCACTTGTGAATATGATTAGGGTGTTGCTGTCGAGTCCCAGTTCTTTCACCAAGGCGGCGATGCGCCCCACATCGCGGTCCATTCGGGTGACCATGGCCGCATAGTTTTTTTCCGTCTGGGGCCAGTCCTTGTCGGTATAGGGCGCGTCACTGGGCACTATCTGAGATTCGGGGGTGTCCCGGGGATAGTCCGACCAGTGGGGAATCGTGTAGGGCAGGTAGAGGAAAAAAGGTTTCTCTTTCTTGGCTTCGATGAATTCGAGGGCGCGCTCGGTGAAGAGATCGTGTGTATACGTGCCCGTCTTCGCACCACGGTTTTTAGGCAGGAGCATGATTTCATCGTTGTCCCACAGGTAATCCGGGTAGTAGAAATGGGCCTGATCCTGATTGAGGTGCCCGAAGAAGGTGTCAAAGCCCTGGTAATTGGCCACGCCCCAGGTGCCGGGATTGCCGAGACTCCATTTACCAATGGCCGCTGTGGCATAGCCCGCCTGCTTCAGCACTTCACCGACTGTCACATCATCGGGGCGCAAGAATACGCCGTGGGGGATATTGTCGCGAAGTCGATTGTGTCCATTGTGCATACCCGTCATAAGGGAAGAGCGGCTTGGCGCACAAACACTGGAACCGGCATAGACCTGGGTAAACCGCGTGCCCTCGGCGGCAAGTTGATCGATATGGGGCGTCAGAATTTTCTCCTGACCGAAACATCCCAAATCGGCATAGCCCAAGTCATCGGCCATGATAAATATGATGTTGGGCCGCATGCCGGGGCCGTCTGCCCGCGCGGCATGAAGGGGAATCATAAGAAGCGTAAGAGCGATGAGCAGGCGCATGGATAATTTCCTTGAAGGTCGTGGTGCAGCATCATTACCTTAGGAAATTCATGGTGGAAAATCAACGTCGCGACAAGGATGCCCGCAGCGCGCTACTTATTCCCGCAGGACATCCACGGCAAATATGCTCGCCTTCTTGAGGTGGATACGGAGCAAATAGGATCCATCCGGCAGGTCGGCCAGACCGCGTTCATTCCAAGCGACTTCGTGGTGAAGAGCGTCTCCGGTGATGACCTGCCCCTCGTCTTTCGTGTAGCCCGCAACGCGATAGCCGCGGGCATCCAGGAGCTCCACCCGAATCTCACCCTCCGAAGCGTCTGCGTTGAGCTGTATGCCCGAGCAGTCGCTCAGGTCCAGCGCCGTTAAGGTGACTTGTCCCGTGTCGTGGAGTGCGTCAACGAGGGTGGGCTGATTACTCAGGGGTACCGTGCGCAGTCCGGCGAAGCGGTCCCGGGGAATGGTGAAGAATCCAATGCCACTTCGCTGTTCGTTGTCGTTGGCATCCGTCGCACCCTGGGAATAGGCTCCATAATAAAATCGGATTTCCTCGTCGAGAACGATGGGTGAGGCATTGGTAAAGATGGAGCCCGATTCGAAGGCCTTGCCACCGGCCCGGCTCAGGAAAAACTGGTCGCGAAAGGGTCGGGTAAACTGGAGGCCATCCCAGCTGAGCATAAGCTCGATATCAATGACGCCCCCGCCTTCACCGCGGTTGAGCACCTGGGCAAGGGAGAGGTAGTAGTCTCGATAGAGGAAAACCGATGCCGTGTGAAATTCCATGTAGGGTGGGTCGAGTTCGTCGGGGGTGACAACCAGTTCCGGCTGAGACCAGTGGATAAAATCTTTGCTCTCGGTACGGCCGACACCATGCTTCCAGAACATGCCCCCATCGGGACCGTCAATCCACATTTTCGCGTAGTCTGCGAAGACGCCCCGTTTGGCGTCGTAGAACACATCGTGTACATCCGAAATGGACAGGGGCACGGAAAGTTCCCGACCCGGCTCCCCCTGGAGTGGCACGGTATCGCCGAAATTGCCATACGCCGTGGATTGAATGGGCATGGGCACATCGGGCCGGGTCCAATGGATGCCATCGGGCGAGAAGGCCACGTGAAGCCCCGGCATGCTGGGGCCTTCTCCTGCGCTGAAATCGAAGTAGGCCATTTTATAACGGCGGGTTGGATCGGGGTCCCGGGGATCGACCACGACGGAGTTGCCATAGCGGATCGATCGGCCACCGTTGCCCACCATGACGATATTGGTGTCTTCTTCCGCGCCATAGGGGAAAAGGCCGAGATTGGGCTTGGTCCAATGGATGCCGTCCTTCGATTCCGCGTAGCAGGTGACACACTGGAGCTGGGGCGAATCGCTGCCGCCATAGGCCTGATACCAGAGCTGATAGCGGTCCGCGTCTTTG
>CAXBPH010000069.1:0-28171 GCA_963977445.1 uncultured bacterium
GCGCCACGGGGATTCGGAGTCAGACTCCTAGGCCAGAAGAGAAAGTAAACCGAGGCGCGCTCCTTCCAACCCGGAAGGAGCGCGCCTATTTTTGAAATATTATACCACCAATATTTTCCATGGCGGTCTGTTTCAAACTGCCAATGTGGGCCAGGAACGGCCTTCTTGGCCCCACTCTCCGCCACTACTTTCGCGGATACGACCATCGAAAAGGAGTCTTCGAAAAGGGGCCATTAGCCCGGGTCATGTCAGGCGGGCCAGGAGCATGGTAAGGTCGTCCATCTGGTCGCCACACTCGTGTTCCTTTACTTGTTTCAATACCGAATCCAGGACGGACTCAACCGGAGAGCCTTGGTGTTCGCTTAGAATATGAACAACCCGCTCCATGCCAAACATTTTCCCGTTCTGGTCAGGCGCTTCCGTCAGACCGTCCGTATAGAGAAGCAGCATGTCACCCGCAAGGAGCTGAATGGTCTCGTCTTCGAATAGGACATCATCGGATAGCCCCAGCGGCAATCCAGACTTGCGATTGAGGGAAATCGGCTCGACCGTGGACTTTCGCACTAGGACCGGCGGGTTGTGGCCCGCCAGGCTATAGGTGAGCGTGCGGGTGTGGAGATCCAATCGGGCGAGGAACAAGGTCACGAAGCGGCATGATTCACCTAGATCTTCGTAGAGTTGCGTGTTCACCTGAAGGAGAATTCGGGCAGGGCTGAAGCCTTGTCGGGCGAGCGTCCGGACGGCACTGGCACATTCTGTAATATGAATTGCCGCAGGCAGCCCCTTGTTGGTAGCGTCTCCGATGGCGATGTATATCTCCCTGTCGTTAACCACCGCCGCATCGTAGAAGTCGCCGCCCACCTCCCGGGCCGGGAGACTCAGTGCGGACAGCTCAAGGCCCTCCACGTCCGGCAACTTTTTGGGCAAGAGTGACTGCTGGAGTTGCGACGCAATGCGGAATTCGCTCTCCAAATGCTCTCGCCGCTTCGCTTCAGTCTCTACGTTCTTCATGTAACGCTGCAACGAAGACGCCATCTGGTTAAAGGCTTCGGCTATCTGACCGAATTCATCCTGGAGGCCCGCCTCGATGCGATACGCCAGTTTTCCGCCACCGATTCGATTCACCGCCTCATGGAGCGCGCGAAGGGGTTCTGTGAGATGCCGGCTTAGGCGGGTCCCAATCAATACGGCCAGAATGCCCAGCAATCCCGCGAGAGAAACGACGTACACGACCGTCATCGTTTCAAGGTGCCGGGCGTCGTCCATAGAGTAGTGAAGAAAAACCGCAATCGATGTTGAGTCGGTATGAGAGACGAAGGGGACTCCCACCCATATACCTCGATTTGTGCGAACCGATACATGAGACACCGCTTCGCCGGACAGCAGCCTGATGGCGCCTTCTGAAAGACGGGCCCCATCTCCGGCGTTCACGCTCATGGATGCACGGTTGAAGTCGGAGATGAGCGCTCCCGTCTCGCCAAATAGAAATGCCCGATCACCCGTCAATGCGCGGGAATTCAATAGAAAGGTTTGTTTCAGTGAATCTTTCCCGCTGGTTCCGTCTACACCGTGTGCGCTCACCTGTTGGTCCGCCATAGTCTGCATCTGGCGCAGGAAGCGTCCCGATACCAAGGTGGAGTCTACCGCCATTTCCTCGAAATGCGCGCGGACGGTCCTCACGGCAGTACCGAGAACTGCTACGGAGAAGAATAAAAGGCTCCCGGTGGACAACAAAACGATATTCCACGTTAGACGTGCACGAAAGGTAGTACTTTTGGCCATGAAGCCTCCCATAGCAGTTGCAAGATTAACGCCATACTATCCCGAAAGGAATAATCGCCTTGCTTCGGTCTGGCGAGCGGTAGCCCATGGCGGGTGGAAATTCCGAAAGTCGAAGTCGTGGCATAGATGCGGTCATTCGATATCAGAGATACCTACGAAGGTCTATTGAGTTCCTTATAGTACTCCACGAGCGCCCGGCGCTCATCAGGCGTTATTTTTCGTCGCTTCTTCTTTATGGGAAGCTTTTCGGCGGGTTCTGTCGTCATTGGGTTCTGACTCTCAACGTTGTTTTCATGATCGTCACCACCTCGCACAACTCCAGGCGTGGTAACGCATCCGACCAGCGAACTCGTCGCGACGACGACGAGTGCATAGGCTACGTGTCTTACAATCCATCCAGTACTCATAGTGGCTTCCTTTCATTATGGCACGCCGCGCGGTTGTTTGTATCGGCGTACTTTAGAAGAAGCACAGTCCGTGCCAATCCGCTTGAGGTAGGAAAACAGTGGTCATCAGGGCAACAGCGCCACGCTTCGACATGCCAAAACGAATGTAGAAGGCAAGAGTCTGGACACTGCAATGAGCAATTGCTTAAAACCGTGTGCCGTCCTTTGATGGTGGCCACCTGCCCAACGCCTGAGTCATCCAGAACGCCTTCATCGTCTAAGGAGAACACGATGCAGTCGACTTTGTGAATTATGCGGCTTAACTATCCCGAATAGTGGCTATGGGTAAAAAGTTCGAATACGGCTCTTCGTTCTCCCATGTCGGCGCAGGGTCGTAACGTAGTTCCGTGGGCCACGGGGTAAGCATAACCTACGTTAATCGGCCTTGTCGCCCGAAGTCTTTTGGGAAAGCTCCCGACCCGTTGTCGTGATAAAGCAGGATTGCCATGGTGGCCATCAACGCAATGTGACAACGGGACCGAAGCGTGTCGTTCTGGGCTGTCTCCCGCCTCTCTTGGCTCTTGGCGTCGCGTCGCAAAGGGGGGTGAACTTTCGAAAACAACGTTTCGGGTATACTATCGGAGATTTACTGTTTCGGCGGCCGGCGGCGGTTACCACGGGGTAGCTGAGAAACGTGGCGGCAGTCTGGGCCCGCTACGGCAGGGCCACTCAGGTTCCAGAGGCTGTAGAAGTCGTTGGGGACAAGGTAGGGAATACAGCATGTCGAGCTCTGTAGAAATTAAGCGCTTCGGTTCCATGATTGGTGGAAGTCGGCGTATGCGCAAGGTGTTCTCCCGGATTCGCAAAGGGGCTGTCGTCGATATGCCCGTGCTGATCGTTGGGGAAACCGGTTCGGGCAAGGAGTTGGTCGCGCGGGAGCTTCATCGTCGTAGTACCCGTGCCGGGAAGCCCTTTGTCGCCTTCAACACCGGGGCTATCACGCCAGACCTGGTTGCGAGTGAGCTTTTCGGCCACAAAAAAGGTGCGTTCACCGGAGCCACCGAAGACAAAGTGGGACGACTCCGTGAGGCCCATGGGGGGACGCTCTTTCTCGACGAAATTGGCACGATGGAAGCCAAAATGCAGGTTTCTCTGCTTCGTGCACTTGACGAGGGAATGATTCGGCCCCTCGGCGCGAAACAGGATGCACCCATCGACTTTCGTCTGGTGGCGGCTACCAATGAGAATCTCGAAGCTGCGGTGAGTGATGGTCGTTTTCGAGATGATCTGCTCTATCGTTTACAAGTTCTTTCTATTCACTTACCCCCGTTGCGGCGACGGTTGGACGATATCCCCATGCTCTGCGCCGATTTTATTCTGGGCATCAACGATGAATACCACTTTGACATCAAGGGAGTCTCTGAGGAGGCGATGGCGGTGTTGCAGACTTATGAGTGGCCGGGAAATCTACGTGAGCTTAAAAATGTGCTCGCCCAGGCCACAGTCACCGCGACCAGTGGATACATAAAGGTGTCCCACTTGCCCGGTCGTATTGTGGGCGCGGTGGGTCTAGGGGGCCTGGCAGGCGACAGCACTTTCGATGGGGATTCGGCGGGAGATTTTAGCGTGGAGGACAATCAGCCTGTTGCGCCGCAATCGTCAACCGCCCCTGAAGTACCCACGGAGGGTGCGGAGACGCGGCAGGTAGAGGACGGGCTGTTTGTGCCGGTGGGGACCACGCTTGATGCGGTCCAACGGGCCTATACCTTCAAGACCCTCGAGCACTGCAATAACAACAAGACGCAGGCCGCCAAGTTGTTGAATGTGAGTCGCAAGGCGCTCTATGACAAGTTGCTTCGTTGGGGTGACGACAAGAACCCGAACCAGTAGTGAGTAAGGGGCACTGGCAGTCTGCCGCGATCAGGGGCAGCGGAGGGAGTACGACAGGGTCTGCCAGTGCCATGATTGGATCACCCGACTGGATTAACGGCTGAGTATGATCCAAACAGCATGAATTATGCCGGGCACATAGCCACAGAGGGTGAGGAGCAGGTTCAGCCAGAAGTGCAGGCCAATACCTACTTCCAGAAACACCCCCAATGGGGGAATGAAAATGGCTATCAGTAATCGCACCAGGTCAAAGGCAGCTTCATCGTTTGGCATGGGTCTACGTCTCCTTGGTTGAGGGCAGGGCCACGGCGGTCTCCTTCCGAGAGAACACGTGTACGAGACGCTATAAGATTCTTCGACGGCTAACCGTGCCCTGAATCAGAAAGACCAGGAACAGAATAATGAAGATGAAGAACAGTATCTTCGCTATCCCCGCCGAGGCCGAGGCGATAACACCAAAGCCGAGCAATCCCGCGATGATCGAAACAATGAAGAATACAACAGCCCAGTAGAGCATGGGATTTTCCTTTCTGCATTTCGCCTTGCCTCCATTGGCGCGGCACCGTGGGGATTAGTGCAATACTTGTGCCAATGTACGAAATGCCCCATTCGAGACGGAAACAGCCGTCTATGGGTATTGTGGCTGTGTAGAAATGGAACTACTCGTATAGAAATTACCCGATCCAAACGACGATTTTGGACCATCTCGGTCGCAGGGCCAAGAATTACGGGAATTCTCGCGTTGGTACGGTCCTTGCACCAACGTTGGTATTGAAAGCGTAGAACCCGTGGTCAATTCCGACCCGGGAGGAAAACCAGAAGGAGTTTAAATCATGAAATACGGTTATGGTGTAGTCACGATGATTGCGATGGCCGTTTTGGCGGCTGGTTGTAGTAACAAATCTGGTACAGAAGAGGGGGCCCCTGCCTCGGCGGTGGAGGTCGAGCTCGAGGTCTCGCCGGTGGTGACGACCGAGGAAGCCCCGGTGAAGGAGACCATGAAGGAGAAGGGCCAAAAGGCGGGCGAAGAGCTCGGTGAGCTGGCTGATGGTGTTAAAGACGAAGTGAAAGACGCAAAGAATGAAGTGAAAGACTTCTTCACCGTAGGCCAGAACTCCGCCCAACATAAATTGAATGAGCGCCTGGAAGCGTTGGACGAACAAATGGAAGACGTGGACAAATCCCTCGAAGATCTGGGGGACAAGTCGGACGATACGATGAAAGCGACTTGGGTAAAACTGGAAGCTGATCGGGTGGCGCTTCAGAAGAAGTTTGACGAATTGGCGTCTGCCTCGAAAGACTCTATGGAACAATTGGCGGAAGACATTGGCGATCAGATGGAAACAATTGGCGAATCCATCAAGGAATTTTCGGAAGACCTTAAGAAATAAAGTTGCTTCCAGAGCCAGGGCTCGCAGGCGTAATGTATGTGGTGACACAGCGTGATGCCTGCGGGCCTTCTCTTTTGTTTCGGAGCCGCCCGAAGGAGGTTTCCGGAGGCCAGGCGCGTTTCTGTATTCGTGCCGTGAAGAATCGAGGGAGGAAGCCCGCGAATGCGACCACCGATTTGGGTTGGGAGAGAGCCACGCGCTAGAATCGCCGTCATGGGTAATGATCACCGTGATAACAATCGTATCGAGCCATGCAGACGGCAAGCGCGCCGTCTGTCGCAGGTGCACCCATGTCCAGGCAGCTGACACCGGGTTATGGCGTTGACCGGGTCTTGTCCTGGTTGGACGATCGCCTGTCCGGGGGGCGGGAGGTGCACGGCGGGGGCTGGCGTGTCACGACCTTCCTGCTATCGCCTGCGGTATTACTGCTCGGACTTTTCGGCGTTTTTCCCATTGTCGCCACCCTCGTGTTGAGCCTCTACGACCTGCGCTATGGGGAGGGGACCTTTTCGGGGCTGGCCAATTATCGCGAAGCGATTCATTCCCCGGCCTTCTGGAACAGCGTTAAGGTGACGGTCTATTATCTCGTGGGAGTCGTGCCTGTTTCGATTGTATTGGGCTTTGTCATCGCCTGGGGACTGATGAACATAACCCGGGGACGGGCCCTCTTCCGCACCTTGTATTTTCTGCCCTACATTACCTCTGCCTATGCGGCGGCCTTGGTGTGGCGGGCCTTACTGAATCCCCAGGGTGGACTATTAAATGCGTTACTCGCGGTCTTCCATCTCCCCGCACAGCAATGGCTCCTGGAGCCCCGTGGAGTCCTCCACGTGATATCCGGGGGCTATGTAGCGGCCGATGTGGGCCCGAGCCTGGCCCTGTGTTGCGTGGTGGCTTTCGATATATGGCATGGCCTGGGTTTCGTGGTGGTCATACTTCTCGCGGGGCTCTCCAGCATCCCCCGTGAACTGGAAGACGCCGCCCGTATTGATGGGGCGGGGGTGCTGCAGGTTATTCGCCACGTGACGTTGCCCCTGTTGACCCCCACGCTTTACTTTCTCCTCCTCGTGGGGACCATCAAAGGCTTTCAGGCCTTCAACAGTTTTTATGCCCTCACCCAGAGTGGCGGTAATACCCTGGGCACGACGGAAAACCTCGTCATCTATCTCTTCGCCAATTTCTATGACAACGGACGTTGGGGCTATGGGGCGGCCATCGCGACACTATTGCTGGTGGCCATTGTAGGCCTGGCGTTGGTGCAGGCCCGATTTGCGCGGCGGTGGGTGCACTACGGATGAAGCGTTCTCTCAGCTATATCGCTCTCACCGTGTTTGCCGGGATCATGGTCTATCCTTTTGTCTGGATGGCGGGCACGGCCTTCAAAACCCTCCCCGAATCCATGGGTGGTGATCTCAATCCCTTTCCCGCTACGTGGCAATGGGGCAACATTGCGACCACGTTGGCCGAAGCACCCTTTGGCCAATATTTTTTCAACTCTATTCTGGTGAGTACCATCGTGGGCTTGTCCGTGGTGATAACGTCCCTCATGGCCGGCTACGCCTTTGGCCGTCTCCGGTTTCGCGGACAAGGCCTCCTGTTCGGGTTGGTGTTGGCGACCATGATGGTACCCTTCGAAATTACCTTCATTCCCAATTTTGTGTTGATTACCCGTTTCGGATGGTACAACAGTTACGCCGCTCTCATCGTTCCCTGGTGCGCCAACGCTTTTGGTGTTTTCCTGGTGCGACAGGCCTTTTTGAGTCTGCCCAATGCCTACTATGATGCCGCCGTGATGGACGGGTGTGGCCACCTCCGTTTTCTACGACACATCGGTGCCAGCATGGTAAAACCCACGCTGGTGACGGTTTTTCTCTTTGCCTTCCTCGGGAGTTACAACGCCCTGCTGTGGCCCCTGGTGGTAACGAGCGACCCTTCGTTGCGGGTGGTGCAGGTGGGTCTCGCAAGCTTCCTCATGGATTCCGGGGTGCGCCTCAATCTGTTGATGTGCGCCTCGTCCTTTGTTATTGTGCCGAGTATGGTGTTGTTCTTGTTTACCCAGCGGTATTTTGAAGAAAGCGCCCTGAGCAGTGGGTTGAAGGAGTAATACCATGGGACAATTAGCAAACATCCACGGCATAGGGGGTTGGGCATTCCTGCGTGGCACAAAGGGTACGCCAACGTCTAAAGCCCGTTGTGACGACTTTCGACCACGCGAAAGTCGAACAGCAGATCCCATTGAATACGGGGTGCGCCATCAAAAACTACACGTGCGCTTCGATACCCGGCGTGCGCCTTTTGTCAGGCAGGAATGGCCAGCCCCCTGTGCTGTTCCGCCTCGACGATTTTGTGAATGGTCACGGATAATCCTGTGCCCGCTGGTTGTCGTTTTCATGGCGGTGTCGGGCTGCAATCCTGCAGCGCCATCATCGGACGGCTTCGAACCCATCAACGAGACCCAGGTCGTCTTCTGGGATCGACAGACCACGGAGACCGCGAAACTCCTGGAAAAAATAACAGCGGAATTCAATGCATCCAACGACGGGATGGCGGTCGCCATTGAGACCACGGGGAACTACGGCGAGATTTATCGCAAGGTCATGGCCAGCATCCAGGCCCGACGTCTGCCTGCCATGGCCGTCTCTTATGAAAGTATGACGGCCCAATATGCGGCCTCCGGCGCGGTCGTGGGGCTTGATGCCCTCGTGGCAGATCCGGAGCGGGGGATTTCATCGGCTGATCTGGAGGATTTCTTTCCGGCGGTGCTGGGGAGCAATTACTACGCCGACTATGATGGGCAGCTACTCTCTTTTCCCTTTTCCAAGAGCGTCCTCATGCTCTACGCAAACCATCGGGTTCTGAAGGAGGCAGGCATTGACGGGCCGCCCAAGACCTGGGACGAGTTTCTCGAGCAGTGCCGGAGTATTAAGGCGAAGACAGGAAAGTTTGCCTATGCTATTTCCGTGGATTGCTCCACCATCAGCGGCATGATTTTCAGTATGGGCGGTGAGCTAATCGTCGACGGACAATTTCAATACGACCAACCTGCTGCCATCCAGGCCTTTACCTTGTTGGAAACCTTGATCAACGAAGACCTGGCGTATCAGATTCAGGCCCGAACCTACGACGACGAAGTGGCTTTCGCCCGGGATGATGTGGCCTTTACGACGCGGACCAGTGCGGGCAGTGCCAATATGGCCCTGGCCATGGGGGGGAAGAATGATAGCTGGTCCTTGAACCCCATCCCCCAGTCCGACCCGGCACACCCTGCGACCATATTGTTTGGCCCCAACATCACCCTCTTTACGACGGGGGCGGCGCAGGAACAGGTGGCCTGGGATTTTGTTCGTCACTTCACCTCGACGCCTGTCATGACGGAATGGGTGCTGGCGACGGGCTACCTGCCTATACGGAAGTCGGTGGCGAACGATGGGCGCATCCAGGCCTATTGGGCGGCCTGGCCCTCAAATCGGGCACCCTACGACTGCCTGGAGACGGCACGGACCGAGCCTAACTTGCTCCGGTGGCAGGAGATACGAAGTTCTGTCGAGCGGGCGGAAAGCGCCGTGTTGGCAAAGCTCAAGACCGGAAAAGAAGCCGCCCTGGAATTGCAGCAAGAAGCGCAAGGTCTGCTCGATCGGACGAAGTAAGACGGTTTGGTCTTTCTCTTGCCCGGTTCGGGCAAGGTCAGCGACTACAGGTGACCGTCGTGCTCTTCGGCGAAATCTTCGAGCGCCTCTTTGATGTGCTGCTTGTGATCCATCTCGTACAGTTCACGATCCGCTTTGCGCCGAAATTGCTTGCGCTGCTCATGATCATAGGGAAACGCATTGGGACTGCGCCGACCGTTTGTCGTCCGCCGATCCTTTTGCCAGTCCCCATTTTTATCTTTGTAATACCCCGGACGATGTTCAGACATATGAGCTCGTTTTCCCGTTGAAAAGTACAGTTACTTGGAACGTGTGAACCTAGTATAGGCTCCACGGTGAATGTAGTTCAATTCACGGGCTCGCACTGAATTGGCAGGGCCTGCTAAACTAGGGCGAACGAAAACGGGCGGAGAATTTCTGCCCGACCGCCGTGTCGTTTTCCTTCTCAATAGATACCTCGATTGACCAGCCCGGGAGTTGCTGTTTCACATGTCAGAAGAATCCAAGTCCACCAATATTACCTGGCACCAGAGCGGGGTGCTCCCCGAAGAGCGGGCCACGCTAATGGGGCACGGCCGTGCATTATTGTGGTTTACGGGCCTGTCCGGTTCGGGGAAGTCGACCCTCGCCAACGGGGTTGCCCGTGCGCTCCACGAACGAGGTGTCCATACGTATGTGCTCGACGGCGACAACGTGCGCCACGGTCTTAACAAGGACTTGACCTTTTCACCCACGGATCGGGTGGAGAATATCCGGCGTATCGGTGAAGTATCACGGCTTTTCTCAGATGCAGGCCTGGTGACGATGACCGCGTTTATCTCGCCTTATCGGGATGATCGGGCACAGGCCCGCGAAATTATTGGCGATGCCTTCATCGAGGTACATGTAGACTGTGACGTTGCGGTCTGTGAAGCCCGTGATCCCAAGGGGCTCTATAAGAAGGCGCGGGCGGGAGAAATTGGCGACTTTACCGGCATATCCGCGCCCTATGAAGCACCGGAGAATCCTGAGTTGCGCATCGACACGTCGGCGGAACCTCTCGAAGATTGCGTGGCCCGTGTGGTGGAATATCTTGTGTCCCGTGACTTGATCAAAGGGTGACCAGATGGACGTCGGGGACGTCCGGATAAGGCCGCTGACCACGACGGTTCTTGTAGTTCCTAGTCACATTGAACGGAAAGAAGCTGGTTTTCCATGAACGACTGGTCTCCCGCCGAACGGCGCATGCGGTTTCGTTTTTCCCTCTACGGCTTCCTGAAGAACCAACGTTACTTTGAGCCCTTCTGGATTCTTGCCTTTCTCGAAAAGGATTTGGGTTTTTTCGAGATAGGATTGCTCGTCGGCTTCCGAAGTCTGTGCATCAACCTTCTGGAAGTGCCTTCGGGCGCACTGGCGGATAGCTATGGTCGGCGGGCGACTATGGTGGCCTCTTTTTCCGCCTATATCGTGGCGTTCAGTCTCTTTGCCTATGCCGATACGCTATTGGGGCTGTTTCCCGGCATGTTTTTCATGGCCATTGGGGAAGCCTTTCGCTCCGGTACCCACAAAGCGATGATTTTCGACTGGCTCCGGTCGGTGGGCCGTGAATCAGAGCGGGTTCAGGTTTATGGCTATACCCGCAGTTGGTCCAAGATGGGATCGGCCCTCTCGGCATTGCTGGCTGCCGCACTGGTCTTCGTGTTGAAGGATTACAGTGTCGTCTTCTGGCTGAGTGCCCTGCCCTGTGTACTCAATATTTTTAATTTCCTTTCCTATCCCCAAAGCGTGGAAGGAGAGCCCGGGAAGAAACAATCCGGCGGTGTGGCATCCCTGTTGTGGAAGGCCGCGCAGGTGGCCTGGCGTGATCGGCGTCAGCGTCGGCTCTTGATAGAGTCCATGGGATTCGAGGGGATATTCACGGCGGGAAAAGATTATCTCCAGCCCCTGGTACAGCAGACGGCGCTGGCCTTGCCCGTGCTGCTGGCGCTGGCGGACGCGCAGCGAACCGCCCTGTTTGCCGGTGTGGTCTATTCGCTCCTCTTCTTCTTTTCGGGGATCGCCTCGCGCCATGCGCATAGTGTGGTGGCATGGAAGAAGAATGAGGAAGAGGCGTCGCGCTTCTTATGGATAATCGTGTTGTGCTGCTATGCCATTTTACTGCCGAGTCTCTATGCTGGGTGGGGCGGGGTGTCCATCGCGGCATTCGTGGGCATCTACCTGGTTCAGAATCTGTGGCGTCCCGCTCTGGTGAGCCGCCTTAACGAAGCATCTGACCCGGCGCTGTCGGCGACGACCTTGTCTATAGAATCGCAGGCGCGGTCGGTGACCACGTTACTTGTAGCGCCGCTGTTGGGCTGGTCGGTCGATGCCTGGGGGCTCTGGCCGGTGGGCGCGCTCGGCGTCGTGGTGTCCTTTGCTGCCCTGTGGATACGCAGGAAGGATAGGGTGGTATCACACTAACGATAAAATAGCACAGGGGTAGGACGGTTGCGTTGACATGAAGAGGCGGCCTATTTATACTGTTGCGAGCGTGACAGGCCGATCCAATCTGGAGACGGTTTAATGTTGGATGCACATGTACTTGTCCTTAACAAGTCGTGGATCGCCATCAATGTGGCGAATGCCCGTCGGGCACTTGCGTTGTTGTATCAAGGTCATGCGCGTGTCGTGTGTCCCGAAGACTACACGATCCTCGATTTTGACGCGTGGTGTACCTATTCACGGAAGGCTTCATTGAAGAATGAAGACGTGCCCGTGGTGCGTACCCCGACCCAATCCATTGTGATTCCCGAAGTGATTCTGCTATCCGGGTTCAATGGGTTCGTCCGCCATGAGATTCGCTTTTCCCGGAGTAATATTTTTACCCGAGATAAGCATCAGTGCCAGTATTGTGGCAAGGTGCCGGACAAGAGTGATCTGACCCTGGATCACATCATGCCCCGGTCCCGTGGTGGCGGAGACTCCTGGGAGAATCTCGTTCTCGCATGCGCCCGGTGCAATGTGAAGAAAAGCAATCGCACCCCCGAAGAGGCCAACATGCACCTGTTGAAGCAGCCGACGGCACCCCGGTGGTTGCCCCGCTTTGGCCTGTCGGTCCGCAAGCAGGAAATGCATAGCTGGCAGCGTTTTGTCGACACCTCCTGCTGGGTGACGGATATGGCGAAGTAGGGTTCTGGGGTTCTGGGTACAGTTACCGATTGGTTGACGGCCCGATTCCAGTACCTTGCGACGTGTTGCAATCGGAAACTGTCCCCGTGTTGGCTTGTTCGGGGGCCTTTCTATGGCACCCACCCCCATGGCTGCTTTATACTGGGGGTAGGAAATCTCTGCCCCCCTTCATTACGCGACAGGCTCTCATGCACCCCGAAACAACCCGCCAACGCCCTTGCTACATAGACGTGGTCCTTCCCATTCCGGTGGATCGGTGCTTCAGCTATGAAGTGCCGCCTTCCCTGGTGGATCGTGTTGCCGTGGGGATGCGGGCGGTGGTGCCCATGGCCCGGCGCGTAGACACAGGGTTTATCGTGGCGGTGAATACGACACCAGCGGTGGAGAAGGTCAAGATGATAATTGATCTTCCCGACGAAATGCCGGTGTTTACGGGGGAAATGCTGCACCTGTGCCGTTGGATTGCGGATTATTATTGCTGCTCCTGGGGGGAGGCCCTTCAGTGCGCCGTGCCCACGGGACTCAAGATCGGCACGAAAATGCGCTATACCCTGCAGCCGGATATGATCCAGGCGGGGCGCTTCACCGACCGGCAGCGACAGGTCATTGCGGCCCTCTATAACCGTGGGGCCCTTACGGAAGGGCAGATAGCGACGGTGGCGGGTCGGCGTGCCCTGAGCAATACCCTGCAGGCCCTGGTTCGCCGGGGGATTGTACGGGCGGAGCCGGTGATGCAGGATGCCGGTATCTCGATTCGGACAGAGACCTATGTGTCGTTGTGTACCGAGGCCCTCCTCGATACCGAAGGGGTGGCGCAATTACAACGCCGTGCCCCGAAGCAGGCTGCCGTCTACCTCGAACTGCTCCACGGCGGCGAGGCCTTGGCCGCTTCGGCGTTGAAGCAAAAACATGGCACGTCCATGACCATTATCAATGGGCTGGTGGAGAAAGGACTGTTGGCCCTGGAACAACGGGAGTTTTACCGCGCCCCCGACACGGGCAGCAGCGGCCAGGCCGCGGAAAACTATCCCCTCAATGACGAGCAGCAGGCCGCTTTTGGTACGATCATGGAGGCGATACAAGGGCGGAGCTTTAAGACCTTCCTGCTGCGCGGCATTACGGGCTCCGGCAAGACGGAAGTCTATCTGCAGGTTATTGAGCAGGTCCTTGCCCTCGGGCTGGATGCCATCATTCTGGTGCCGGAGATTTCACTGACGCCCCAGACGGTGGGTCGCTTTGTTGCCCGTTTTGCCACCAATATTGCGGTATTGCACAGCGGGCTCAGTCTTGGTGAGCGCTACGATGAATGGCGTCGGGCACAGCGGGGGGAGGTTCGCATTGTGGTGGGTGCCCGCTCGGCCATTTTTGCACCCCTGCCCAATCTTGGTATTGTCATCGTGGACGAAGAGCACGACACCTCCTACAAGCAGAGCGAAACGCCCCGCTACCATGCCCGCGACGTGGCCATCATGCGTGCCCGTAACAGTAACGCCGTGTGCGTGTTGGGTTCCGCGACCCCTTCCATCGAATCCTACTACAACTCGGAAATCGGGAAATCCCATCGCCTCGACTTGTCACAACGGGCTACCCGGGGGGCCTTACCGAGTGTGCGGATTCTCGATATGCGTGACGAAGGGAAGGATGCGGCCGGCAAGATCATCCTATCCCGCACCTTGGAGGAGGCGGTCAATAAGAAGGTGGAAGCGGGCGAGCAGGTCATCCTCCTGTTGAACCGTCGTGGCTTTTCTCCCTTTGTGATTTGTCCCCAGTGCGGTTGGGTGGCCGAATGTGAGAACTGCAACGTAAGTCTTACGTACCATGCCAGTGGCTCCCATCTTCGCTGCCATTATTGTGACGAACGTCGGCCCAAGCCCGAGATTTGTGACAAATGCTATTTTAATCCCCTGATTTACCTGGGCATGGGCACCCAGAAAGTGGAAGATTACCTCATGCGATCCTTTCCCAAGGCCCGTGTGGCCCGGATGGATGCGGACACCACCTCGGGCAAGGGGGGGCACGCCAAAATTCTCGGTCGCTTCGCCAATCGCGAAATTGATGTGCTCATCGGCACCCAGATGCTGGCCAAGGGCCATGATTTTCCCGGGGTGACCCTCGTGGGCGTGGTGAATGCCGATACCGGACTGACCCTGCCCGATTTTCGTGCGGCGGAACAGGGTTTTCAACTGCTGACCCAGGTGGCGGGCCGTGCCGGTCGCGGTGAGCTGGCGGGCGAGGTGATTATTCAAACCTTTCGGCCCAAACACTATGCCATCGTCGCGGCGGCATCCCATGATTACCCATCGTTCTATGAACAGGAGATTGCCCACCGTGAAAGTGCCCTCTATCCCCCCTTTCGGCGCATGGTCAATTTTTCCCTCGAGAGTATGGATGATGAAGTGGCAGAACGGGGGATGTTACGACTACATCGGATCATTCGGGATGCCCTGCGGGAAGAAACCTTCCAGGGCATGGAACTCATGGGGCCCGCGCCGGCGGCCATCAAACGGGTCAACAAGTACTACCGTTGGAATCTCGGCGTACTGTCGAAAAGCCCGAAAAAGCTCAATGATCTGACCCGACACGCCCGGGAAGTCTTTCTGGCGAACCATGGGGTCAAGGGTTTGCAGCTTAAGGTGGACCTCGATCCCTATGGTATTTATTGATCTCCCCAAATGTCCCTGCCGCAGCAAGTTGGATTCCGTGTATCGACGTGATAGGATCAACGATCTGGAATTAAGTGACTATTCCGTTGTTCAACAACCAAAAGAAGGATGTCAGGGATGAAAAAAGGATTAATTGGGATACTGAGTTTGATGTTGGTTGCCACGCTGACCGGTTGTAGCGGTGGTGCGCCCGTTGCGGACGGCGATGATGCCGACGCGAAAAAGATGGAAGCCCCCGCCGTTGACGCTGCCGCAGAAGGTAGTGGTACGGTAGCGGAAGAAGCGGCCGAAGAAGCGACTGAAGCAGCTGCAGAAGCCGTCGTTGAGACGGTAGCCGAAGCCGCTGAAGCGGCCGAATCCGCAGAAGAGATGAAAGAAGAAGCCACGACCGAAGCGGCTGAAGATGCTGCGGTAGTGGATGGTCTCGTGGGCACGAAGTGGACCCACAAGGGCATTGAATTGACTTTCAAAGAAGGCAATAAAGTGCATTTGAAGGGTGGTCCAGTGGCTGCGCTGTCTCCTGACGGTGTGGAAGCGGATTATACCCTCGAAGGCGACAAAATCGAAGTTTCCGTCATGGGTGAGTCGCACAGCGGAACCTTCACGGATGGCAAGCTTGTCGTTGATGGCGAAGAAGCCAAAATGCAGTAAATAAGTTCAAGACAGGTTTCCGGCGACTTTCCCTTGGGGAAAGTCGCCCGATTTGTGATCACGGATGGGGTGACGGGCGCCGGAGACTTCCTATCGGAATGCGGACAGCCGTATAATACGCGCTATTTCCTGGCGGGTTGTCGGGAACCCGGTTGAGGAATCTGACACGAGGTTTGCAAACTGCTACCCATATCCCTCGTATCTAATGAAAGGAACGTTCACGCTCATGGCCAACTTTGATGCCGAGCGCACTATCGAGTGCCAACAGATTGAGCGCCGCCTGGAAGAAATTCAGGCGACGATTTATAGCCAGCGCCAACCCATCGGTGCCTTGGAACATGTCGTGACGGGGCAGGGCCTTGGTCCGGAGCGGGTGCCTGCGTCTGGTTGGAAGCCCTTTGAAGTGGGACAGCGTTGGGGTGGCTATGATCAGACCACCTGGTTCCGCATGACCATGACCGTGCCCAAGGCCTTCAAAGGCCAGCGGGTCGTTGCGCTTATTCGTCCTTCCGGGGGCCATTTCACCCTCGGCGTGCCCTTTCTTTCGGCCGCCGGCGAAGGCATGGCCTTTGTCAATGGGAAGCCCTATTGCGGCCTTGATAAGTTCCACGACGAACTGGTTTTGGTGGAGAAGGCGAAGGGCGGCGAAAAATTCGAGATCGCGATTGAAGGCGTGCCCAGCACCCGCATCGACATAGAACACCACTTCCAATATGCCGACATGGCCATCCTCAATACAGCCGCCTGGGACCTCTATTGGGACCTCATGGTGCCCCTGAAGGTCTACAAGGAACTGGATACCAACTTTGCCCCCACGCGCCAGCTCATGGACCTGATTTCCAAGGCCGTCCGCATGGTGGACCTGCAACATGTGGGCACGGAGGCGTACTACGCTTCCTGCGCCAAGGCCAGCCGCTATCTCAAGAAAGAGCTCAAGAACTTCGAGCACAGCTACGGGATGGGCAAGCTCATTCTTACGGGCCACTCTCATATTGACACCGCCTGGCTCTGGCCCCTCCGCGAGACCCGTCGGAAAGTCGGCCGCACCTTCTCCACGGTGCTTCGCCTGATGGAGCGCTACCCGGAATATCACTTCTCCTGCAGCCAGCCCGAGCTCTACATGTATGTAAAAGAGCACTTTCCGGAAATCTGGAAAGGGATTAAGAAGCGTGTAAAAGAAGGGCGCTGGGAACCCTGCGGTGCCCCGTGGATCGAGCAGGACAGCAACATGCCCAGCGGCGAATCCCTGGTCCGGCAGTTCCTCTATGGCAATCGCTTTTTTGAAGAAGAGTTTGGTATGCGCTCCCGCACGGCCTGGCTGCCCGATGCCTTCGGCTATCCCTGGTCCCTCCCCCAGATTCTCAAACAGTGCCAGATCGACACCTTTGTTACCACGAAGATCGATTGGAGCACTTTCACCAAGTTTCCCTACAGCATGTTCCAATGGCAGGGAATCGATGGAACGCGAATTCGCGCCGTCATGCCCCCCATGAATTACAACGGCAATCCGGTGCCCGAAGAGCTGATTGCCCAGTGGAATAAGTTTAAGCAAAAAGACAAAGTGGAAGAACTGATCTTCCCCTTCGGCTGGGGCGATGGCGGTGGTGGTCCGACGCCGGAAATGATGGAACACGGTAAGCGGATGAAGAATATCATCGGCGTGCCCCAGTGCGAGTTTGGTCGCACCCAGGACAGCCTGGATCGGATGAAAGAACAATGCACCGATGAGGCCTTGCCGGTCTATAACGACGAACTCTATCTCGAACTCCACCGCGCGTGCCAGATTACCCAGGCCCGCACGAAATGGTTTAATCGTAAGATCGAAATCGACCTTCACGATGCAGAGATGCTGTCGGCCCTGGCCCACCTTGATGGCGGCACCTACGACAAGGATGCTTTCTGGGGCGTATGGCGCATCCTGCTGACCCACCAGTTCCACGATATCCTGCCAGGTTCCTCCATCACCGAGGTGTATGTTCAGGCAGAAAAAGACTATGCCGCTATCCAGGAGCGCGTGCTCAACGTGTTGGGCAACGCCCTGCTCGAGTTGGGCCAGGGCATCGACACAAATGGCCCGGGTGCGCCGGTGGTTGTCTTCAATACCCTCTCCTGGGTGCGCAGCGATGTGGCCGAAGTGGCCGTGACATTGCCCAAGGGCGCGTTCCACGTGGTGGCCGCCGATGGTACCGTGGTGCCCAGCCAGAAGATTGGCAAGGATACCCTGTTGATTGCGACGGAGAACGTTCCGCCTCTCGGCCATGGGGTGTATCACGTGGTGTCCGGCAAAGGGCAGCCTGCCACCGAGTCCACGCTGACCGTGACCGATAAATTGTTGGAGAATGAGTACCTCCGCGTGAAGTTTGACCGCGACGGTGCGTTTACCAGCATATTCGACAAAGTCGAAGGGCGCGAAGTGTTGCAGAAAGGCCAGAAGGGCAACGAACTCCAGCTCTTTGATGATAGGCCCTTTGACCACGATGCGTGGGAAATGGACCACAATTTTGACGAAGAAGAGCAGTGGGCACCGGGTAAGGCCGAGTCCATTGATGTCGTCGAAGCCGGGCCCATACGGGGCATCGTTCGGTTTGTCCGGCGTACGGAAAAGAGCGTCATCACCCAGGACATTACCTTGTGCGCTGACAGTCCCCGCATCGAAGTGCAGACCCACGTGGACTGGCACGAGAAACGGGTACTGATGAAGGTGGCCTTCCCCGTCGATGTGCTCAGCCATCGTGCGACCTACGATATCCAATACGGTACTATCGAACGGGCGACCCACGAAAGCCGCGAACACGAACGTGCGCGCTTTGAAGTGACGGGTCATCACTGGGCCGACCTGTCCGAAGGCAACTATGGCGTCAGCCTGCTCAACGACTGTAAATACAGCTACGACATCAAGGAAAGCACCATGCGTCTTTCCCTGCTCCGCGCCCCCGTCCATCCCGACGAAAACGCGGATCAGGGCGAACACGAAATGGTCTATGCCCTCTATCCCCACGGTGGGGACTGGCGCAATGGCACGGTACAGCAGGGCTACGAGATGAACGTGCCCCTTGTCGCCATGGCTATGGAAGGCCAGGGGGGCGCTACGGCGGCCTCCTTCGCGAGTCTGGATACGGACAACGTCATTCTGGATGCGGTGAAGAAGCACGAGGATTCTGACGCGCTAATTGTCCGTCTCTTCGAGACCTATGGCCAGCGCGGCGATGTGACGCTGACCTTTGCCAAGACCCCGAAATCGGTCACCCTCTGTGACATGATGGAAGAGAATGATGTAGCGATAAAATTCAAAGGTAATGAAGTGCCCTTGTATTTCACGCCTTACGAGATCAAATCGTTGAAAGTCACTTTCTAAGAGACAATAGACTCGATTGCATTGGGCCCCCGGTGAGTGTTGAGCTTGCCGGGGGATTTTTATTGCTGCCCCGGTGCCCCAAGGGGTGTTTCCGCCGCTGGCTCGTGATGTTCGCGGGGTGGTATGCGATAGAGGCTGTATTCGCTCCCCGGAAGGAGTTTGTCCAAGGGCAGCTCCATAAAGCTGCGGGCGATAACGTAGACCAGGTCATACTTTTCAGAGAGATGCTGCCACTCTTCCAGAGATTTTGCGGGCCATACTTCATGCCAGGCCAGGGGCGGCGGCGTGACGTCGGGGTCCAGTGACATGCCATAAAAGTCCTGAAAGATCGCGTTGACTGCCGGTGCCAGCGGGGGACGATAGATGCCGTGAAACATGGTTGCCATATCGGCCATCACCGGGTGACCCAGTTGCATCTGCATGCCCGCCTGTTGGTGGGGCACAAGAATCATGGCCTTATCGTCGCCTTCGTGCTGGAGGTACGCCGCCACCTCTAGAAGAAAATGACTGCTTCGCAGATGCGCGCGAGCTTCCCCTTGTTTCGCGAGCATGGCAAGAATCATCACGGCGACCAGGCTGGATGTCGCGAGCTTCAGGTGCCGGGCGCTTACCTGTGGCAGGGCCGGAAGCAAGGGGAGGAGGGCCCCCACCAACAGGCAGGCCGCACCAAACTGGTGATACCAACCCAGGGCGGCGATGGAGAGTAGCAGAGCCAATCCCGACGCGGCACCCGCCCGCCGGTCCAGTCGACCGATGCGGATAGCGGTGGAGGTCGTGGCGGCGCCATAGAGGACGAAGAAAAGATATTCACCGGCGCTCACATACCGTTCCACCAGTGTCACGGCGAGTCCGAGATGAAGCAGGGGGGCGAGTAGGGCGATCAGCATGAGGGGGGGGAACCAGCCTGGAATTTTATTGTCCCGACGGAAGCAAAGGGCGATTAGAAGCGGAATGAGCAGGGGCGCGATGTGATTCATCAGCCGATAGGGCAGCCAGCCCACGAGGATATAGGGAACGTCTGGGCCGTAGCTGCGATGGGCAAGCATGACCAGCCATACGGTGCTGGTGGCCACGGCCATGTAAAAACAGGCCCAGTCACTGGGAGATTTTCCGTCGAAGAGCGATGTATTGTTCGTGCTGCGCACCCGAAGCCATCGGAGGGCAACACCGTGGACGAAGAGGAGCATGGCCCCGATTAATACGAGATGTCCCGTCGTGTAGGGTATTGCGCGGTGGCTGGCGTAGCGTTCCATGAAGGTGTGCCAGAGCACCATGGGATCGGTGGGCGTGAAATAGGGGCCCGTCGTTGGTGGGGCTACGGCGATACCCCGCAAGTACACGGCGAAGGCCAGGCACGCGACAAGCCCGGGGACGATGGCCCAGAGGAAGGGCATGATTTCCCGCCGGCGACCTTGGTAAAGGTTCCAGCCAACGTAGGCCACTGCCGTCGCAAGGAGGGGCGGGAATTGGCCGAGGTGCACCAGGGGGGCGAAGCCCAGGAGCAGTCCGGCCACTCGGAGCCGTTGGCTTGCCAGTGCCCAGAGGGTCAACAGCATATAGCCCAACCCGATGGGGCCATTGGAAAAAATCTCAGGCCATACCGCAACCGGATAGGAGCTGTAAAAAGAGATATGAATGCCCAATAGGAGGAAGATGACCGCACTGTGGCCCCCAACGGCCCGCTTCGACAACAGGGCACCCCAGAGGTAGATGGGTATGGTGGATGCCATGAGAAACAGCACGTTACGCACGCCGTTGGCCCAGAGGGGATCGGGAAAGAAGTGCATGAAGGCCGCCAGACTGAAGGGCTGAAGGCTGAAGAAGCTGTGGACGTATTGGTAGAGGGGGTGCCCCTGGGGAAAGGGAATCTGGCCAAGAATAACCTGGGCGAATTCATAATCTTCATCCCAGCGAACACCCCGTATGATGACGGCCAGGATGGAGAATGCGCCCCAGAAGAGGATGCCCGTGCGCAGGGGATGTCGGGTAAAGAGAGAAGAGAATTTCATAAAGCAACCCGGTTGTGGTTCAGGTAGGCGTCCGCGATAGACGTGGTTATAGTGCGTCAATCAGAATCATGGCTTCAACTCTCTACTTAATTGTCCTTCAGAAAGGTATACTTGTCTGACGCACTACGAGACTTCGCAGCATCGTGGTGCCGGTATCGACCCGGAGAATGAGGTCCAGGTGACAATAGACAAACAAATATACCGAACTCGATTCGGTCAGGAAGAAATGGGTGGGCGAATTGAACTTTGGCAGGTCCTTTGCCAAAACTGGTTTTCCCGCTATGTGCCTGTCGACGGCGTAACGCTGGACCTGGGTGCAGGGGCCTGTGAGTTCATCAACAACATCGTGTCTGTGAAGAAATATGCCATCGATCACAATCCCGATGTGACCTCTTTCGCTGGGGCCGATGTTACGTGCATTGTGGCTGAGTTGGAAGTCGGGCTCCAGTCGCTGGAAGACAACCACGTGGATCGTATCGTCGTAAGCAATGTATTGGAGCATCTTCCCAATCGGGAATGCCTCTACGCGGTCCTGGCCGAGTGTTATCGCGTGCTTAAACCCGGGGGCAAAATTATTGTCATGCAGCCCAATATCCGCGTGGTGAAGGAGCGTTTCTATGACTACTCCGATCACTCTCTGCCGCTCACGGAAAAAGGCATGGCAGAGGCGCTGGCGTCCAACGGATTTTCCATCGAAGAGTTACGGGCCCGTTTTCTGCCCTACACCACCAAGAGTCGCTACCCCCGGTGGCCCGCTCTCGTGCGGCTCTATCTTCGGTGTCGTCCGGCCCATTGGTTCATGGGGGGCCAAATGTTCATCGTGGGTCAAAAGGGCGATGGCGCCGACAACTGACCGGGCAGGGTGCACTCAGTTTTGTGGGATTTCGTAGAGCACCAATCCGTCACCCCGTTTGCACTCCGGTAGATGCAGTGGGTAGAAGGTCTTGCTGAGCACATAGCGGAACCCATAGGCTTTCCCCAATTCCTGCCACTCTTCCGTGCTGCGTTCTTGCCACAACTCCCAGTCATACCAGTGGTCATCGGTGACGCCATAGAGGTCGCCGAAGAGCTTTTCGATGGTGGTCGACAGGGATTGCATGTAGGACATGAACTGGCGGGTTTCAAAGGTGGCGACGACAGGCCGGTTGAGCACCATCTGATAGTGTTCTTCGAGGGGAGTTAATACCATCGCGTCGGGCGCACTGTTTTCTGCCAGGTACGCGGCCAATTCCGCTTCAAAGGGGGAGATGGGCAGGTGTTCCCGGTGCGTCCACTCCTGGCCAAGCACATTGCCCAGGCTCACGAGGCCCAGGAGCAGGGCAAGGGCGGTGCCAAGGTGTCGTGGCAGCCGGATTGTGATTCTGAATCGATTGTCGGCGATGCCCAGGGCGAGGCCCGCCAGGACCGTTGCCGCCGCCACTTGATGATAGAGGGCGAGGCCCAGGATGCCTGCGGCGAGGCCGACGCCCCATACGGTGCGACACCGACGAAATTCAGAAAACTCGTTCCAGAGGGCAGGTAGCATGCCTCCGGTGAGCAGAAAGAGAGCGGTTTCCGTAGCGGAAAAATAGCGGTTTGCGAGGGCTTCGGGCAGCAACAGCGACCAGAGCGGCAAGGCCGCGAGCCAGGCCAGCGACGCAAGGGCGGCAATCGTCACGTTGCCCTCACGCAGACAGGCCCGCGCGCCTGCAACACAGAGGAGCAGCATGGAAACGTGAATGATTAGCCGGTAGGGCATCCAGCTGACCACGACATAGGGCACATCGGTTCCCGTGAACTGGTGCACGAGGCGGGCAAACCAGACGGCGGCGATGGAGAGCAGGGCGTAGGTGACCAGGATTCGCCATGGTCCGCGTACGGTTTTTCGGGTAACTTCCCTCAGGGCGAGGGGCCATGCGATGAGCAACACGGCAATCAGGGCGATGTTGCTGTTGCCCAGTCGACCAAAGCGGGGCCAATCGGTCAGGGCACGATGCATGTCTTCATTCGTAGTATAGGTTGCCCAGATGGCCTGGCCATCCTTAGCCGAGTAATAGGCGCCCTCGGTGGGATCGGGTACCACTACCGATTGTTGGGCCACGGCAAAGATAACGCAGCAACAGAAGCCAACACTCGCCCACGTGACCAGACGCCTCAAGGCGGTGAAATCGCGGGTGTAGACCAGCCATCCCATGGTCGCCAGGGTGGTCAGTAGAATCATGGGCCATTGGCCGAGGTGCACCAGGGGCATGAGGCCAAAGAGGATACCGGCCCAGCGCCACCGGGAAGCGGAGAGGGCAATCAATACGGCAAAAGCCCAGCCCATACCGATGATGCCACTTGTGGCCTTGGTCGCCCAGGGAGAAATGGGCATATAGCTCTGGAAGAAGGTGTTGGCCCCGACGAAACCCAGCAGCGTAGCCATATGAGCCGCCGCGGCCCGTCGCGTCAGCACCCAGGTTAATAAATAGATTGGGACATGTATCGCGATGGTCGCAATGAATTGACGTCCCCCACATACCAACAAGGCGCTATCGGTCAACCAGAGGGCTGCGGCCGAGAGGTAATAGTGAATGGAGAAGGCGTTCCAAAACCACCGCAGGTTGGGGTGACCCTCGGGATAGGGGGTGATGTTGAGGAGCACCTGGGCGCGCTCATAGCCTTCTTCCCAGCGCACGCCCCGAAGCACGACGGCTAGGAAACACAGGCTTATCCAGAAGATCAGGCCGCCCCAGAAGGCACGGGGGGAATAGTTTTTTTCGGGGGCATCCATGGGGTGTGAAACGTCCTTGTATAACACCGGGTAGCGGGATCGGCGCTGGCTACTCTACGCCGCCGTTCTCACAGGATGCAAACCCTTGGCTGCACTACAGCATCCGTTTCAGGGCACTCTCTTCCACGTCGCGGTATACGTAGTCTGATTCGGCGAGATGATTCCGAAAGTCCTGGTGAAATTCCAAGGTTTCAAATTCAAAGCCGATGAGGGCGCGGCCCACCTGCTCGCCCGAGTAGATATAATTGAAATAGCAGATGCTGTTTCGGGTCTGGGCAGTCTGCAGAAATTCACGCAAGGCACCCGCCCGCTCCGGGAACTCCAGGGTGATGAAGTAGGGATTTCGGAAGAGCTGGGGTTCATAGTTAATGATGCGAAACTCCACATCGGCCTTTGAGGTAACGTCCACGTGGGGAATCTGTTGTTCCGTGAGCCGTTCGTCGAGTTCCTGCAGGGCCGTCGGCATGGCCTCAAAGCCAATCACCGGGAAGGCGGTGGCTTCGCCGATCTTGCCATATTGGATTTCGATGATATTGATGCCGTCCAGGATGCTTTCCAGCAGATGGAGGAGGCCCCCCGGCACTTCGGCCATCTCGAAACGATAGTAACGCCGCCGTGCTGCGCCGATGCCCGCGTGGTGGGCAATCCAGCCGAGCTGGTCAAAATCCACGTTGGCCCCACAAAGGACCGCCAGCACTTTTTTGCCGCCGAGGGAATCTCGTTGTTTCATGAGCCCCGCCAGACCCATGGCACCGGAAGGTTCGGGTATGGAGCGGCAGGTATTCCAAAGGACTTCAATGGCCGCAGAGACTTCTTCATTGGTGACGGTGATGAATTCGTCGATGAGTTCTGCACACAAAGGATAGGTCAGGTTACCCGCCTTCTTTACCGCTGTGCCGTCGCAGAATACATCGACATAATCGAGGGTCACCGGCTTGCCCGCCTTCACCGCCGCCGCCATGCTCGCCTGGTCGACCCCTTCCACGCCCACAATGTGAATGTCGGGGTAATAGGCGCGCAACCAGCACGCCACGGCCGCCGCCATGCCGCCCCCACCAATCTGAAGATAGGCCACATCGAAGGGGCCCTGTCCACTCATGACGATTTCATCGGCGATGGTGCCCTGGCCGCCCATGGTGGCGAGGTGGTCATAGGGGTGGACAAAGGTGAGTTGCTCCGTCTCGGCATAGGCCAGGGCGGCACCTGCGGCATCGCTGTAGGAGTCGCCCGTAAGGATGATTTCGACCCACTCCTGACCATGCCGCTTTACTTCCGTCTGCTTCATGCGTGGCGTTGAAACGGGCATATAGATACGGGCCTGAATACCGAGTTTCCGGGCCGCAAGGGCCACGCCCTGGGCATGGTTGCCCGCCGAGGCACAGACGACGCCCCGTTGGCGCTCTTCGGGGCTGAGGAGGGCCATGCGGTTATAGGCCCCCCGCCATTTATAGGCGTGGATAGGAGAAAGGTCTTCCCGCTTGATGAAAACCCGTGCGTCGAAGGGAAGGGAGATCTCTTCCAGGGGTGTCGGCTGGCCCACGGCGTAGACACGTTGCCGGGCCATGAGTATTTCCTGAAAAAGTGCGTCGCGCATGGGAGGTCATCTTTCGTTGGGGTGATGCAAGGTCACGACAGTTTACTGGAAGTGGCCACGGTATTTCCCGGTGAGGGGTGCGGGAAAGCAGAGGTCGCTTTTGCGGTGCCCCCGAAGGAGCACGCAGTAATAAGCGCATGTGGCATTTCACAGGGATATGCGCATTTGTCATTGGGACGTATGGGACCGATGGAGATGTGCCAAACCCCTTGGCGTGAATCAACTCAACCACTATGATCAGTGATGACGGGAGGGAAGGGGTTATTCCTCGACTAAGCCACCCCATCGGAGGGGCCATCAATAGGCCTGTACGCCAAACTTCAATAGATGTCGTGGCAGAATATCGTCGAGGTTTAGTACGTCTGCATCCGTCAACTCAATGAGGTTAAATCCGTATTTAGCATAGATGCTTTTTTTCTGCTCTTTACGGGCAGCATATTTGGGGTCATTTTCCAATCCCCAGAATTCGATGTAGACTTTGCCCGTTGGAATATAGAAATCACAATATACGTCTTCTTCTATGGGGAGTTTACGTTCATAAGCGTGGACAATCTCGGCCATGTAGAGCCAGTTGTCGATAAGCATTTCAGCGCGCGAGCGAACAAAGTGCCCATCCGCCGCGCGATGAGTCGCCTCGAATTTCTGTCGGAACCCGACCGGTGTCGTGGCGGGCGTGTCGACTACGGACTCCGTTTCGGTGGGCGCAGAGGTTCCCTTGACTTCTCCGATGGTATCCACCAAGGCCCGGTTTTCCAGAATGGACGTTGGCCAGCGAACATAAGGGATTCCAGAGCGAGAATCTTCAGACTGCAATCCACCCAACCGTTTACCCGGTTCGGTGACAGTCCAGCCTTTCAATCCCTTCTTGACCCAACCCAACTCTGAAAATATGTAGTTGCACTTGTTGGGCGATATCTCAAAATTCTTGCCAATACGGGTTGCCGTGAGTAATTCAGTTCCGGTCCGCCGTGGCTCGCCGGACGGTGACGGAGCGGATAAGTTTTTGGGCGCTGGTTCGGGTGCATCCTGATGGGCCGGGTTCACGGACATGTTTTCCGGCCAGCCGATGTACTTGCCGTATTTGGGGTGCTCGATGTACGTGCCCCCTTGTGCCTCACCTTGGGCAGTCAGTACCCAATTGCCGTTTTCTTTGTGCAGTAGGCCAGCTTCTGCAAAGGAGTCGAAAACCGCTTTGGACTCAAGGTTGTTTCGCTTTGCTAATGCCGTTGTGGAAATACATTTCTGAGAAGTCACGATAGCGCCCTCCGTTGAACACCCGATTGCCCTGCTATTGACATTACTGGGGATAGTAGCGAAGTAAGGCGTGAGGCGTCAATACTGTAAATCTTTCCCTTGCTTTTCAAAAAAAGGCCCACTCCGCACTGTGCGAGGTGGGCCTGGTTGCATGTCTTATAATTTTACTCGGTGGACTCATCCAGAATAATTGCCGGACCCACGTGGTCGGGCATACGAAGGTCATCGAGGATATCCATGACGCTTTGCGGGGGCGGTGGTGTCATGCGGGAGATCACCAAGGCTACGCTGAAGTTGAGAAGCATGCCGACGGTACCGATACCCTCGGCGGAGATGCCAAAGCACCAGTTGCCAAACCAGGGGGCGTCGGCGCCAAAGAGAAGATTGGCCTTGGTGCCTACGATGTAGAACAAGGTAAAGCCCAAGCCGATGATCATACCGGCGATCGCGCCTTCCCGATTGGCGCGCTTGTCAAAGATGCCAAGGAGAATCACGGGGAAGAAACTGGCCGCCGCCAATCCAAAGGCAAAGGCCACCACCTGGGCCACGAAGCCCGGCGGATTCACGCCAAAGTAGCCCGCCACAAAAACGGCCCCGATCACCATAATACGGCCCACCATGACCCGTTTCTTTTCATCGGCGCCGGGGTTCATCAAGCGGAAGTAGATGTCATGGGCAATCGAACTGGAAATGACCAGGAGTAATCCTGCCGCCGTGGATAAGGCGGCCGCGAGCCCACCGGCGGCCATCAAGGCCACCACCCAGGCCGGAAGCTGGGCGACTTCCGGTGTGGAGAGCACGATGATGTCCCGATCGATGATTATTTCCGAGGTTTCCTTGTCAGGGGTCAATTCAAGGATACCATTGCCGTTCTTGTCATCAAATTGAAGCAGTTCGGTGGATTCCCATTTGGTGGCCCAATCCATGGCGTGAATTTCATCCATGGTTTTCTCGTTGAGCGATTCGATGAGATTGTATCGGGCAAAGGTGGCCAGCGCCGGTGCCGTGGTGTAGAGGATGGCGATAAACAGGATGGCCCAGAAGGCAGAGTAGCGCGCCGCACGGACGTTGGGCACGGTATAGAACCGAACGATGACGTGGGGCAAGCCCGCCGTGCCCACCATGAGGGCGATGGTGATGAAGAGGATGTCGAGCATGCTCTTATCCCGGAAGGGCTGGGTGTATTCAGCAAAACCGAGGTCTACTTGAATCTGGTTGAGCTTGGGCATGATGTCGGAGGTGATCAGGCCAATCTGTGGAATGGGGTTGCCCGTCAGCTTGAGGGACAGGGCAATGGAAGGTATGAGGAAGGCCACGATCAGCACGCCATATTGTGCCACCTGGGTCCAGGTAATGCCTTTCATGCCACCGAGCACCGCAAAGAAGCCCACGATGACCATGCCAATGACAACACCCGTCTCAATGTCCACTTCAAGGAATCGACTGAAGACGATGCCCACGCCGCGCATTTGACCGGCCACGTAGGTGATGGACACGAAGATGGCGCAAATGACCGCGATAATGCGGGCCGTTTTGGAGTAGTAACGGGTACCCACAAAGTCAGGCACCGTGTATTGACCAAACTTGCGGAGATAGGGCGCGAGTAAGAGGGCCAGTAACACATAGCCCCCGGTCCAGCCCATGAGGTAG
>CAXBPH010000070.1:0-27972 GCA_963977445.1 uncultured bacterium
TCCGGCGCACTGGGGCCAAACGTGCATCCGCGTGGATTCGGAGTCAGACTCCTAGCGGCGTGGCAGGCCCAGTCTCACCTTACGGGGAGTCTTCTCTTCTGGAAAATACTTAGTAGTCGTTCCACTTGACCACGAGTTCTGCACATCTTCGACGATTGGCCGGACGAAGCGCCCATGCCGCTCGTAGATGCCCAACTCGCCCTTGTCGATGATCACATTACCATCGTGCACCAGGGCAGACTGGCTGCCGCTCACGGTCCGTGCAGGTGGGCTCAAGATGGGTTTTAGAAATTGACCTTTTCGTTCGTACTTACCCAGGGAGCCCTTGTCGACAATATTATTGGCAAAGGCGGTGGAGGTGAGTAGCGTCGCGACAAGCGCGCCTGCGATGGTGTAGGTCAGTGAATGTTTCATAGTAGTTCTCCTTAAACCCATTGCGGGGTCATTGCGGGTGCCCAAGCGATTCGCCATCGGGATCCCTTTGTCATTGTTCAACGTGGAGGTCATTCCGCGATCCCTCGATTCAGCTCGTTTGCAACCGGGCCTCGGCGATTCTCTGTGTGGTCTCGTTGACTCCAATCGTAACTACGCATCTTCCGTGCCAATCATAGCTAGTGAAAAAAGTGCCCAAAAACGTGGGGATTGTGAAGATTCGGAGAGCAGCCGCAGCATAGATTCTATCCACACCGTGATTAGTTTCTGATCTATTCGAACAGCTCACCGCACTCAATACATAACATGGTCTCTCTTTTACTGGCGTATGCACCACGCTGAATATGAAGTCGTCATCACACTTCGGGTAGACATGCTTCACTTATCCATTCTTGCCTCACCTCATCGTTGGCCAAGTCCAAATCCGTTTTACTTCTTGTCACGGCACAGTGCCTCCATCAAGTTCTCGTAGATGTGCTTCTCATGGGACGTGCGACTTCACGGGCAGGCAGACGGGGCGCAGGGGTTGCTGTATCTGCGAATAAGGAGCGGCCCGCGTTCGCTTGTGCAAACCACAAAACGTTTCGCCAGGCCGCTGGGTGGTCAGAAAGGAACGCGGTCGTGTACAGGAACTTTCCTGCGGGCTACGCTTTAGGCGCTACGCCAGGACTTCAGGCATTGAATTCAGGGGGCTTGCAGGAAGCACGAGGTTGGCACGGTTGATGCGTATTCCAAGCAACAGAACCGAACAACGACACCGATACTTCGGCCGGGATTCGCCGGAATGGAAAGGAGTGCATCATGAAAACTCAAGGGTTAGTAATGATCGAACCTCAAAAAACCGGCTTTCTGGCAACAATCCAGACCGACCGTATCGTGACAGATGGTACGATTCACGAAATTCACCAGGAACTCCAAGAATACGTGAACGCACATCCGGGAACCGTGCTCCATCTTGATATGTCGAATGTCCAACGCTTCTCCTGCGCGGCCCTGCCCGGCTTGCTTGACCTACAGCAAGCGCTCCGCGAAACAAACGGCGCTCTTCGATTGAGCGGCCTACGTGGAAACGTGCGAAAGTGCATTAGACTTACGGGGATGGAAAACGTGTTTACGTTGGAGCACCGCCATGCGCACTGAATTAAATGCTCGCAACTCCCAAGGAAATTCCGATACGACAAGGACGGCACGTAGCTTCATCATCGATGCGCCGGTATTGTTCTGGTTCCCGCCACCTATGGTTCTGACCTCATCCTTCGATTGGGCCAATTTGCTGGAAGCGGGGCACATGATACCTCGTTTCCATTTTGCACGGAAGAACCCGACTCATCCCGCAATAGTAAGTCGAGATCATGGGTCCTGCACCCAATCCACGATTATTTTCAACCGGTAGCTGTTGCCCAGAAGGCCTTATGGCTGCCCTCGATTTAACTTCGGCACCGTAGTGAGTTCCTGGCCCCCCTCTTATGTGGCCGGCAGCGGTACGGGTTTCGTTGTCCCCCCCCAGGTACGCGAAACAACCGCCGCGCCGGCTGCGCCATATTCAGGCCAAAAAAGAAACTGACCACTCACATGGTCTGTTGCTGACCAGTTAAGTGGTCAGCTTCTTTCTCCATTTACCGGTGACCGGACAGATTGTTTATAGGCCCCGGCTGCTTAAGCCATTTAAGTCTTAAAGCTTATGCGTATTCCGTTTATTTTCACACTTCTCGGATCAATTCTTGCTGCGAAATAACAGACCGACAGCGTTATTAAAACGCGTGTCTTTGATCTGGCTTTCGTGTGCGAATAGGTGTGTCGTTCCATGCTTCAGATCTGGACCCGTGCCTGTCGCTAACGGCCTGTATACAGGGTCGAGAGAGGAGGTAGTGGGCGAATTAACATATAGGGAGGTTTTCAATTTTCATGTCTGTTCCTGCCCGTGAGCAATCGCCAATACGGTAGTGAGGCGGTCTTTGTGACTGTCTCCTATTGGAGAGATTCGCGGAAACTCAAACATGGGCGTGGGTGCGTTGCTGCCTGGAGGGCGGTCGTGCCTCGCGTCCTCACCTCAGGGTGAAGGAAAAATGAGAAGACGTGGCTTTACGCTTATAGAACTCCTGGTCGTTATCGCAATCATCGGCATATTGGCCGCAATACTCCTGCCCGCTCTGGCGCGCGCCCGAGAAGCGGCACGCAGGGCCTCCTGCCAGAACAATTTAAAACAGTGGGGTCTGGTGTTTAAAATGTTCGCAAATGAGTCGAGCGGTGAGCGCTATCCCCATACCCAGTTGTTTTACGACGACCCCTACAATCCAAGCGAAGAAGTCTGGGGAAAAATGGGCCCGGACTCTTCCCAAATTTATCCTGAATACGTGACGGATGTGAAGATTGGGCATTGTCCCTCGGACTCGAGCGGCAGCCAGGACGGCTCCAAGGAAGCCATGCTCTCTCCGGTGGACAATACAGATGTGGGCGATGGAACCTGGTGTACCAATCTGAATATATGCCAAGTGGAGATGATTCAGTTTGGCCCCGGAAGAGGCGGATTGGGCGATTTCAGTTATAAGTACCTTCCGAAACTTTTGAAGGCCGAGTGGATAGCCGATTCGGACGGAAACGATGGAGCGGCAGAAGCGATGTCCGAAAGCGTCACTGTAGTCGGGCGGAACGCGGACGTCAGAATCGATCTGACGGGTGCCGCATGGAGCGCCACAGTTAGCGCCCAGCACCTGCGCGAAGGCATTGAACGCTTCCTCATCACAGACATTAATAACGCGGCGGGTTCCGCGCAAGCGCAAAGCACGATTCCGCTCATGTGGGATTCCGCGCGCGCCACGAAAACATACGGGTCCGACGGAAACTTTGCAGACTTCAACCACGTACCCGGTGGCAGCAATATACTGTATTTGGACGCCCACGCCTCTTTCGTAAAATACCCGGCGGAACATACGCAATCAACTTGGCCCCTGTCCCGTGTGTCGGTGGACAAGACCAATAGCGATCTCGCCTGGTAACGCTTTAACCCGCACGAGAGCATCCCGCCAGGAAAGGCCTCGGTCTTTCCTGGACGTTGGGGCGCGCCCGCCCTGCTCTTGCATTCGGCCCCCATGTTGCCTGCAGTCGGTGGTCAGCACGTGAGGATAGTGGACAGGAACTGTGCACCTGACATTTCCAGCACCGATAACAGGTGGCCTATGTCCACACAGTTAGTAGAATTCACTGCGTTTTTATAGCTGCAACTTTGGCACAGTTCATGCTAAAGCTACGTGTGATGACATGTAGTATTTTCACGCGCATGTTGCTATATAGAAACCCCTTCAACCGAATAGAGGTACGACAATGAAGTCTTTAAATTTACTAACCCCCCTCCTTGCTACGATCCTCGGAAGTATTGGCATGTTTCCCGCAGCGGCCGCCGCAGAGAAGTCCGACGGCCATGACGTAGTTGGCGATCCCTATCCCCTGGCTACCTGTCCGGTCACCGGTAAAGCTTTGGACGCGATGGGCGAGCCGATTATCAAGGTCATCAACGGCCGGGAGCTTCGATTCTGTTGCGAAGGTTGCCCGCCCAAGGTGGAAGCAGAGCCCGCGAAATACCTTGAGAAGGTCGATGCGGCCATCGCCGAACTCCAACGTCCCTTCTACCCCTTGGAACGCTGTATTGTTTCGGGCGAAGAACTTGGTTCCATGGGCAAGCCGCTGGAATTGATACATGGAAATCGACTCGTCCGGCTGTGCTGCGCGGGATGCGTAAAGAAGTTTGAAGCAGACCCCGCGTCGTTTCTTTCGAAGATTGACGAAGCCGTCGTCAAAGCGCAGAAGGAATCCTATCCGCTGGATTTCTGTATCGTATCGGGTGACAAGCTCGGTGGCGATATGGGCAAAACAATCGATGTGACCATCGGCAATCGCCTTTATCGCGTTTGCTGCAAGGGCTGCATCAAGTCGCTTCACGAGACTCCATTGAAGTACCAGAGCATGCTCGACGACGCGCTGGCCGGAAAACCCGTGAAGCGCCCTGAAGGCTCCGGTTCGAAAGAGACGGCAAAAGGCCATGGTGATCACGAACACGGCGATCACTAATGCCTTCGGCCCCAACGGGCCATAGAGTTATCCACAGCGGTGGCCCGACAGTAATGTTCTGTCGGGCCACGTTTCATTTCGGAAGCACCCATGCTGGTTAAGAAAAATTGGGATTGGGACCTTGTCTGCTTTCCCAAGGGACCGCACAGACATTACCCACCTGGCGTCGGCCTTATTAATCCATAGTCCTCGATTTTTTTCCGGAGCGTCACACGCGATATCTCAAGGATCCCTGCCGTGCGCTTGATGTTCCAGTTCGTAGAGAGCAGCGCCCTGCCGACGTAGTCTTTTTCCGCCTCGCGCAATGGCTTTATACTTGCCGAAAATTCAGCCGCCGGCGGGGTCTGCCCCATCGATGCCAGAACCACTTCTCTGGTGAGGATCGGAATGTCGGCAAGCAAAATGGCACGGGTTAACACGTTGCTGAGTTCACGGATATTGCCCGGCCAATCATAGGCCATCAAACACTGAAGCGCCTTATCGTCGATTCCATGAAATTCTTTGTGCAACTCTTGCGTGATTCGCTCGAGGATGCTGCGTACCAATACCGGTATGTCGGATCGTCTGTCCCGAAGGGACGGTACACGAATGGTCGAAACGGCCATTCGATAGTAAAGATCCTCCCGGAATCTTTCCGTGTCTATCATTGCCCTCAAATCGCGGTGGGTAGCAGCAACAATACGCGCATGAAATGGCACGGGTTTTGTGCTGCCTACGCGCTCAAACTCCTTTTCTTGAAGGACCCGAAGAAGCTTTGCTTGAAGATCGTAGGACATATCGCCAATTTCATCGAAGAAAATCGTCCCGTTGCCGGCGGCTTCCAATTTCCCCGCCTTATTCGTGTCGGCCCCCGTAAATGCCCCTTTCACGTATCCGAAAAGTTCACTTTCCAAGAGGGTAGCCACCACGGCGGAGCAATTTACCGCGACGAACGGCGTGTTTGGGCAACTCGTATTGTGCAGCGCCCGGGCCACGAGCTCCTTGCCCGTACCGGTTTCCCCCTGGATGAGTACGGGAATAGGACTATCCGCAACGCGGGCAACTTGCTTCAAAACCTCGATAATGCCAGGATGGGCCCCGATAATTTCGTAGGGTCCTTGCTGAGCAGTGGAACCGATGGGTTCCGAATGCATATTGGAGACGTTTGAACGTTGCTTAGCGGCCTTTTCGACGGTCAGGATGACGGCATCCAAATCTAAGGGCTTTCGGATATAGTCAAAAGCGCCCAATCGTACCGCGTCTATCGTGGACTTCGAATCCTGTACGGCCGTAATCATGACCGTTAACGTATTATTGCCACTGTTTTGGAAATTCCGCAGGATTTCGATGCCGGTCGTATCCGGGAGACCGAGATCGATAAATGCCAACTCACAAGTACCTTCGTTGAGGTGGGTCAGACCTTCCTGTCCCGTGAAAAACACCTGGACGTCATGGCCAAGCCGCTGCAGGTGAATCTGAAGCGAGCGGCACAACGCTCTATCATCGTCGATTACGGAAATTTGCATGATATCAACCCAGAAGTTCCTTGCCTGGCCCGGAGACGAAAACACGGTCTACAATCGTTTGTGTCAGTGCAAGATCTGTTCCAACCCAACATACTTCCTGCGTAACTGCTTTAACTCCCATGCTTTGCGAATATTTATTCACTTCCAGCGAACGTGTGATTGGCACGCTTCAGACCACAGGTGGTTAGTATCTGACCACAGTTTAGCACGCCAAATGAGACTTAGCGCGGGATCTCGCTGTTCGGATGGGGATGCTGCGGGAGGGTAATCGTGAATATGGCGCCAGCCGTTTGGCCATTTTCGGCGCTTATTTGCCCCGAATGGAGACCAATAATCTTTTTCACATTGGCGAGACCCAACCCGATTCCTTCAGATTTTGTTGTAAAAAAAGGTTTGAAAAGCATCTCCAGCTGCTCCTCACGAATGCCCGCTCCTCTATCGATGACCTCGATAAGCGTAGTTCCACTGGACAGGCCTCCAGAACGCGCGTGGATTTCCACCTGCGATCCTTTGGGGGAAGCTTCGACCGCGTTCCGCACCAGATTGACCAGTACCCGTGTGAATTGCTCAACGTCGACCCAGATGTCTCCCACCTCGGGTTGAATCTGGAAATGGACTTCCACTTGACCTTCCAGAGAAGCTCCCCTCAATTCAACAACCACGCCATGGAACAGGGATTCTACATTTACATCCTTCTTGGTCAGTTTGAGTGGTCGGCCGTATTGCAACAGTTCATTCAGCATGCTCTCCAGGCGAACAAGCTGACTCATGGCTATCTCTGCCAGTTCCAGGTTTTCTGTATTCTGTTCCACGGAGCGCTGGAGGGCCTGAAAATTCATCTTGACGGAAGAAAGTGGGTTGCGCATTTCATGGACAACCCGGGAGGTGAGTTCCCCAACCGTGGCCAAGGTGGCAGATTGGACTAGCTCTTCTTCCTTGTTACGGAGTTCGTCCAGCATCCGGTTGAAGGCACACCGGACTTCCTCCGCTTCCTCCAAGTTCATTGGGCCAAGCCTTTCGTCGGTATGGCCCTCGGAAATTCGATGGGTCACTGCCGCCAATTGCATCAAGGGTTTGCCCAAGAGCCGGGACAGCCATATGGCCACGAGAATGACGCCCGCCAGAACCACGATAAGCAACAGTACGACCCGGATGAGAAGAGTCCGTACCCACAGCATTGACTCATCCGTATCAACCTCAACAACAACGGCCCAATCGTAGATCTGAAAAGGTAACGTGACGCCGATGACTTCATGGGAAAAGAAATCATCGTATACATGGACGTTTTCCGTTTTCTCGCTACCGTGCCATTCGTGTTTTGGGGTTTTACGCTGAGGCAGAAACGCCGTTCTCTTACCGTTTTCAAAGGGCTCCGTCAAAATCCGAAAACTGGAGTCGACAATATAGGCCTTTCCCGTCTGCCACAATCCACTGCGATCCTGGAGCAGCGATGTGAGGCTGGCAGTGATGTTCATATTGGCCACCAGGAATCCGGCTATTTCCCTGTCGGCTGTCAGGATGGGACTCCCCACATGGATCCCCACTTCGTGATCGTCGTGAATGTGGGCTTCCCCAAAATAAGCCTCCGTTGTATTTTCCACATGCTCCCGAAAGGCTGGTGTTGCGAAATCGCTGTTCGGGTGGTGCCCCGGCTCCGATTCGGCAACAATGTCCCAGTCCGCGTCGAACACGGTCAGGCTTTCGTAGGTTTCCCCATGCGACTGACTTTGGAGTATTCGCTCGAGTGCCCTGACTGCGGCAGGAGGTCGCTCGTCCTCGAGCAATTCGACTTGTTCCAGCATGATTGGCAGGCTCACCAGCGCCGAAATATCGTCGATTCTCTCGTTCAGCCAGGCCGTTATCATGGTGTGGCGTGCCTCCGCGACTGACAGGACGTGGAGTCGTGTTAAATCCACCACGGCCATGCGGCCACAGTGGTAGCCCTGGTAAGCCACAATGATTAGTGGCACTATTGAAATTAGCGTACACGCGGTGAATACACGGGTACGAAGATTTTTTCCCAGCATTTTATTGCAACCTCTCGTTTAAGTACATCGACGCCTATCCCTGATCCACATCCATGGGACTACTCGGCGCGCCGGGGTCTGATCAGGTTCCCAACTGCGAAGACCGAACGTTCTCTCATCGTGGCGACAACGAACAGGGGGCCAAGCGTAATCCGTGTACAGTACCCCAGCCGCCAGAGGAATTCCCAAGACGCCATACAAAATCCAAAAGAGAGCGTGTTCCGAATCGTTGACGATAATCTTCGGCTCCAGGGGTACTTGGTTCGACTTTTCATGAAGCCCGTGTTATCGCAGTTCACCTTTGGTGCCCAAAGAGGCTATAGCCATAACAGGCAGGACATAGTTTCAAGTGGTCTCTATGAATCACAGAGAGTATCCAGCCATAATTGTGCCAGAGCCGTGTGCGACTTAGCCGTCAATTTCGCGAGCACCGATCTGACCCATACCGGGAGCGCGTGTATATTTGGTGCCGTGCGGCGAGATCTATATACTTTAGGGTGAGTGGTAGTCGCTGCCAGCGGTGATTCAGGACCTATCGCCCTTCCGCTGGACAGGTTCTGATCAGGTACGTGGACAGATTCTGATCACGTATCGGCCAATCTGAGTGGATTGATGTGTCGCGACCGCTGTCGATACTCCGCCTCCTTGTGTAAAGACGTAATTCGAAAGGAATAACACGCGCGATTTGCGAACAACCTTGGCATACTAATTGCTGCTTACATCGCAGAATGCGCTTCGGACGATCCATCCAGGAGTCAACCGTTGATTGAGTCCACCACATACACGCTTTCCACACTTCCAAATTTGCCTGGTGATGCTCGGCAGATTCTTACGGCAGGAGAATAATATGTTGAAAGACGAGGCATTTAGCCGACTCCAAACCATGGCTTCCTCTCAAACCCGAGTGATCCTGTTGGTAATCACGGTCTTCGTAATCGGATTTCTTCTGCGAGGTTGTTTTGGCCCCCATGAGGTAGCATCGACCGACCCCGCGCACTCGGAAGCGACCACCGTGGCACCCACGGTGTGGACCTGCTCCATGCACCCGCAAATACACGCGCCGAAGCCCGGGCAATGTCCAATATGTGGGATGGACCTGATTCCCCTAAAAGAAGGCGGCGGATCGCAAGGCCCTCGGACCTTTGCGGTCACCGAAGAATCTGCGGCAATGATGAATCTCCAGACTGTTCCTGTGGCGCGCAAGTTCGTGGACGCCGAGATTCGGATGGTCGGCAAGGTGGCCTACGACGAAACGCGCTTGACCTACATCACCGCCTGGGTCCCTGGCCGCCTCGATAAGCTCTATGTGGATTACACGGGCGTCAAGGTCAATGAAGGCGACCACATGGTCTACCTGTACAGCCCGGAATTGATCAGTGCTCAGGAAGAACTCCGCCAGGCGAAGAACACGGCGGCCAATTTTACGGACGGCGCCGGGGCGGGCAAAATTGCCCGGGCAACCCTTCAGGCGGCGCGGGAGCGCCTCCGGTTGTGGGGCTTGACGCCAGAACAGATCGCTACGGCCGAAGGTGGCGAATTCTCCGACCATATTACCATCTATGCACCCACCGGCGGCACGGTTATCGAGCGCAATGGTCGGGAGGGCATGTACGTCGAAACGGGAACCCGAATCTATTCGCTGGCGGACCTGGATGAAATGTGGGTCATGTTTGATGCCTACGAGTCCGACCTGCCATGGCTCCGCTACGGACAGCACGTGGCATTCACCACGGAGGCCTACCAGGGCGAGCAGTTCGAGGGCATGATTGTCTTCATCGACCCCTTTCTCGATCCGAAGACCCGCACCGCTAAAGTCCGAGTAAATGTGTCCAATAAGGACGGTAAACTGAAGCCGGAAATGTTCGCTCGGGGCACGGTAAATTCCCGAATCGCCGAAGGCGGGCGGGTTGCGGACCCTACCCTCGCCGGAAAGTGGGTGGGCCCCATGCACCCCGAGATCGTCTCTGATGGCCCTGGTGACTGCCCGATCTGTGGGATGAAACTCGTCCCGGCGACGGATCTTGGCTACGTGGCCGGCGATGATTTGGAAGCCGCCAAGCCGTTGGTAATACCTGTCACCGCCGCTCTGGTTACGGGCGCGCGCGCGGTAGTCTACGTGCAGCTGCCAGACATGGAAAAACCCACCTTCGAAGGACGGGAGATCGTGTTGGGACCCCGGGCGGGCGATTACTACCTGGTCCAGAGCGGCCTCTCCGAGGGGGAGTTGGTGGTCATAAACGGAAACTTTAAGATCGACAGCGCCCTCCAGATATTGGCAAAGCCGAGCATGATGCAGCCCGATGAATCTGGTGACGATGGCGAACTTCACGGCGAGCACAGTGCGCAAGAGCGCTTCGCCGATGCTCCAGCCTTTCAAGAACAATTGAGTCAGGTGTATGACGCGTACCTCCAGATTCAAGAAGCCCTGGCCGCCGACACACCAGAGGTCGCGACGGCTGCGAGCATTTCCATGCAGGAGGCCCTGGGCTTGCTGGACATGGCCCTTCTGGAGGGAGAGGCCCACATGGCGTGGATGCCTCTGGCAAAGAGTATGGATGAGAATCTGGCAGCGATGTCAGCGGTTGCGGACCTGGAGGCCATCCGGCCCCCCTTCGAGGCCCTGAGTGGCCATCTGACCACGGCCATACGACAGTTCGGGCTGAAGGACGGGGCACCCGTATTCATTGCCCACTGCCCCATGGCACTCGATGGGAAGGGGGCCAACTGGCTTCAATCCACCGAGAATATTGCCAACCCCTATTACGGGGCGGCCATGCTCAATTGCGGCGACGTTGTGGAGCAACTAGAGTCGACAACGGAATCCTCCCCGGCGGCCGATGCCACACCCTCGCCCCGGTTTGACGGGGTGCCCCTCCCATTCCAGGAACAGCTTGCCGGGGTCTACCGCGCCTACTTGCCCCTCCATGCGGCACTCGCAGCGGACGACGCCGACACCGCCAGAACCGCCGGGACCACCGCGTTGGAGGCCCTCAAGGCAGTTGATATGAAACTTCTCGAAGGAGAAACCCATATGGCGTGGATGCCCTTGGCAAACGGCCTGGAAGCAAGTCTGTCCACCATCGTGGCCGCAACGGAAATTGAGGCCATGCGGGGCACCTTCGCAGATGTCGCTTCGCAGATGTCTGATGCGCTCCGACAGTATGGCCAAAAAGATGGACCGCCAGTTTTCCTGGCCCACTGCCCCATGGCACTCGATGGGAAAGGGGCCAACTGGCTTCAATCCACCGAGGAAGTCACCAATCCCTACTACGGCGCTGCCATGCTCAATTGTGGTGACATCGTGGAAGAAATTAATTCGGTGGTTGCGCAATGACCGAGAACAACGTGAATTCAGCGTCACGGCGCTCGCCCATCGATGCCCTCATGCTCTTCTGCCTGAACAACAAGCTGATCGTTTTTCTGCTGATCCTGTTCGCGGTCCTCTGGGGTGTCATGACGGCCCCCTTCGACTGGGAATTTGAATGGATGCCCCGGGATCCCGTGGCTGTGGATGCCATCCCGGACATCGGCGAGAACCAGCAGATCGTCTTCACCGAATGGATGGGCCGGTCCCCCCAGGACGTGGAAGATCAGATTACTTATCCCATGACGGTATCCCTGCTGGGCCTGCCCGGCGTGAAAACCGTGCGCAGCTATTCCTTTTTCGGCTTTTCCACCATCTACATCATTTTTGAAGAAGGGGTGGAGTTTTATTGGTCGCGCAGCCGGGTGTTGGAGAAGCTGAACAGCCTCCCCCCCAATACCTTGCCCGCTGGCGTGCAACCCATGCTCGGCCCCGACGCCACGGCATTGGGCCAGATCTATCAATACACCCTCGAAGGCCAAGATCCCGACGGCAACCCCACAGGCGGGTGGGATCTGCACGAGCTTCGAACCGTCCAGGATTGGTATGTGCGGTATGCGCTGTTGGCATCCGGTGGGGTCAGCGAGGTGGCCTCGGTGGGAGGCTTTGTTCAGGAATACCAAATCGATGTGGATCCCGATGCCATGCGGGCCTACGGCGTAACCTTGGACGAGATTTATAACGCGGTGCGGAAGTCCAATGTGGACGTGGGCGCGCGTACCATCGAGATTAATCGCGTCGAGTATGTGATCCGAGGCCTCGGCTTCATCGAGAATATCGAAGACATACAGAAGTCTGTCGTCAAAGTCCAGGACAACGTGCCCATCCGCTTATCGGAAGTGGCCAACGTCACCTTGGGCCCGGCCCTCCGCCGTGGTGCGCTGGACAAGTCGGGCGCGGAGGCGGTCGGCGGCATTGTGGTGGTGCGCTACGGGGAGAACCCCCTGGCGGTCATCAAGAAGGTAAAGGCAAAGATTGCGGAGATTCGGCCCGGGATGCCCACGAAGGCCGTCGTCGATTTTGCGCTGGCAGACCTGGATACGGTCGAGGCCTTTGCGGAGGCGGGCGCCTTTTCGGCCTTCGGCGACGGGGGCGCGCTGAATCAGGATGGATGGATGGCGTGGCTGGGCGCCCACGAGCGCAGCGAATGGCCCTCTTGGGTAACTACGAGCAAAGTAACCGTCGTACCCTACTATGACCGCGCGGGGCTTATCTACGAGACCCTGGGCACACTGGAGACCGCCCTACTCGAAGAAATACTGATTACGATCATCGTAGTCCTTGTCATGGTGCGGCACCTGCGCAGCGCCGTGCTCATAAGCGGCTTACTTCCCCTGGCCGTACTCATGTGCTTCATCGGCATGAAATACGCCGGTGTTGACGCCAATATTGTGGCCCTGTCTGGCATTGCGATCGCCATCGGCACCATGGTCGACATGGGCATCGTCATGACGGAAAACATCCTCAAGCACCTCGACGAAGCGCCGCCAGAGGAGGATCGAAAAAACGTTATCTTTCGCGCCTCCAGCGAGGTAGGCAGCGCCGTCTTGACCGCCGTGGCCACTACGGTGGTAAGTTTCCTGCCCGTATTCACCATGATCGGCGCGGAGGGCAAGCTGTTTAAGCCCCTGGCCTTTACCAAGACCTTCGCGCTGATTGCCGCCGTGGTGGTGGCGCTCACCATCATCCCACCCCTCGCCCACATCCTGCTCGCGGGCCGGGTACGCACACCCCGATTCACCCAAGTCTTGTGGTCGGCCGTTATTGTCGGCGGCCTGGTCGTCGGTGTTTTCTTCTCGTGGCTCGTAGCGCTCATTCTCATCGCCATTGGCGCGTACCAGCTTGCCCAGCCACGGCTGTCGGAGCGGGCGGTACGGCTTGGTCCGCTCTTCGCTACGGGCCTGGTCACGCTGGTTGTCGGGGTATTCCTCACCCGGCACTGGATGCCCCTGGGTGCCCATCAGGGCTTGCCTTACAATCTTATCTTCGTCGTGATTGTCCTTGGAGGACTGCTGGGCTTTTTCGAGTTTTTCCAGTACATCTACCCCCCGCTTTTGCGGTGGTTTCTCGATCACAAACTTGTCTATCTTTCGGGCCCGGCCCTGGTCGTCCTCTTCGGACTCTGTGCCTGGCTCGGGCTCAACCAGGTCTTCTTCTTTGTGCCCAACTTCGTGACACAAACCCGTGCGTGGAGCGCCGCGGCGCACACCTTTCCGGGCTTCGGAAAAGAATTCATGCCCGCACTGGATGAAGGTTCCTACCTGTTCATGCCGACCACCATGCCCCACGCGTCCATCGGTGAGGCCCTCGACGTGCTCCAGTTGCAGGATCAGGCCATCGGCGCCATACCCGAAGTGGCGTCTGTGGTGGGTAAGATTGGCCGTGCGGACAGTCCCATGGATCCCGCGCCGATCTCCATGATCGAGACCATTATCAACTACAAACCCGAATACCGGACGGACAAGGATGGGCATCGGGCCACGTTCCGATATGACGTAAAGACGGATGCCTATTCACGGGACGAAAACGGGGAACTCATCCCCGATCCAAACGGCCGTGTCTACCGGGAGTGGCGGGAACACATCCATACGCCGGACGACATCTGGGAAGAAATCCTGGCGGCGGCGGAAGTTCCCGGTACCACCTCCGCCCCCAAGCTCCAACCCATCGCGGCGCGCATTGTCATGTTGCAGAGCGGCATGCGAGCGCCCATGGGACTGAAGGTCAAGGGCCCCGATTTGGCGACCATCGAAAAGGTCGGTTTCGAGATGGAGCGGCTGCTCAAGGAGGTTCCGAGTATCGAGGCCTCCGCCGTAATCGCGGACCGTATTGTGGGCAAGCCCTACCTGGAAATCGATATCGACCGGGAGGCCATCGCCCGCTATGGCATCACCATCCGGGACGTGCAGGATGTCATCGAAGTGGCCGTCGGCGGCAACACCATTACCACGACGGTGGAAGGGCGCGAGCGCTATCCTGTTCGGGTCCGCTACCTCCGCGAACTGCGGGACGACAGCGAGTCCCTGAAGCGCATACTCGTGGCGGCACCCGATGGCACCCAGGTTCCTTTGGGGCAGGTGTCCACCATCAATTTCGTGCGCGGCCCCCAGGCGATCAAGAGTGAAGATACCTTCCTGCTGGGTTACGTGTTGTTCGACAAGAAACCCGGCGAGGCCGAGGTGGATGTGGTGGAAGATGCGCAGCGTTATCTGCAGGAGAAAATCGACTCAGGTGAATTGGTATTGCCCGCCGGAGTGAGCTATGTATTTTCCGGCAACTATGAGAATCAGATCCGCGCGGCCAAAACCCTGGCCATTGTCCTTCCGCTGGCCCTTTTTGTCATTTTTTTGCTGCTGTATTTGCAGTTTCGTTCGACGCTCACGACCGGGCTGGTTTTCTCGGGCATCTTCCTGGCCTGGTCCGGCGGCTTCGTGCTGATCTGGTTCTATGCCCAGCCCTGGTTTCTGGACGTGAACGTGCTCGGCATCAACATGCGGGAGCTATTCGGCGTCCACACCATCAACATGAGTGTTGCCGTGTGGGTCGGTTTCCTGGCCCTTTTCGGCATCGCTTCCGATGACGGTGTCGTCATGGCAACCTACCTGGATCAGAGTTTCAAACGGTTGAAACTGGATAGCATCGCGGCCATCCGGCAGGCAACGGTGGAAGCGGGACAACGCCGTATCCGTCCCTGCCTGATGACCACCGCCACGACGATTCTGGCGCTGATTCCCGTACTTACCTCGAACGGGCGGGGCTCGGACGTCATGATACCCATGGCGATTCCCGCCTTCGGTGGCATGGCCATTGAATTGCTGACGCTGTTTCTCGTGCCCGTACTCTACTGCTGGCTCGGTGAGGTGCGCTTTAAATTAGGGTACTTGCGGCCCGAAGAATTGTCTGGTGTGGCCGCGAACGTCCCTGGGGACGAGGGAGACGAATCATGAAAAAGGAGAGTATGCGAATCGCTGTTTTGGCCACCGCACTGTCCTTGCTGGGCATGGGCTGCGCCACGTCGGGTGCTGCCAAACGGCCCGGCACGCCCGCTGACTGGCGGGCCGAAATGCAGCCCGCTCTGGCGATAGAGGAAGCCCAAACACTGGAGGAGGGTCTCACCCTGGCACGTGCCGTCCAACTCGGTGCCGAGCGCAACCCCACGGTCGCCGCAGCCCGGGAGCGGTGGCTGGCCCAGATCAAACGGGAGCCCCAGGCCCTTACCCCACCGGACCCCATGTTGGAAGCGGGCTACCAGTTCCGCAGCACGGAAACGCGGGTCGGCCCCGTGGAAAGTAGCTTCGGATTGCGCCAAACCTTACCCTGGCCTCAGAAACTCTGGGCCCGTGGGCGTGTGGCTGCCACAGGTGCTGATATTGCCCAATTACAGTATGAAGCCGCCCTGCGCGATCTCGTCGTGGATGTGAAGGCGTCGTACTACGAACTATTCTATCTCGACCAGGCGATACCCGTGGTGAACGGGATCGAGGAGATGTTACGCAACGATGCAATCCTGGCCTATGGGGAACTCAGCGTTGGCCGTACCGCCCTCAGCGAAGGCTTCCGCGCCGAGAGCCAGGCAGCACAGTTGGCCTATGACCGACTGCTGCTCACCGAACAGCGAGCGTCCCAGGCGGAACGATTCAAATCACTGCTAAACCTCCCGCCAGACGCGACTGTAGGCCCCATCCGCAGCGCGCCGGTGTACGCCGTATCGCCGGACGCAACGGAACTCTATGGGCGGGCCGAAGCCTACGCGGAGGCACTGCGAATCAAGGGCCTGGAAACGCAGCGGGCCGCTTTCGAAACCTATCTGGCGAAGTGGTCGCGGGTACCCGACATCTCCGTGGGGGGAACGTACTCCTTCGTTGACCCGGCCCGAATTATGCGGACGAAGAGCCCCAATGGAACCACCACCCAGGCACCCGCACCTGCCATGAGTGGAAAAGATCCGGTCAACGGAATGGTATCCATGAACCTCCCTATCTTTGTCTGGCGGAACAATGCCCTTATCCAGGAACAGAAAGCGCTCGAACGGGCCATGCGCCTGGACGCCCTTGCCGATCTGAACCGGGTTCGGGCAGGCGTGGCGCGCGCCAGTTTCAACGTGCGGCTGACCGAGCGGCTGGTTGTGCTCTATGAGGACACCTTGCTGCCCCAGGCCCAATCGGTGATGGATCAGGCCGAACTCCTGTTCCGTAACGATCAGGCCTCCTTTTCTAATTTGATTGAAACCACACTGGCCTACCAGAACTTCACGCTCGCCCGACTGCGCGCCCAAGCCGACCACGGCCAGGCCATCGGAGAACTGGAGCGCCTGCTTGGTACGACTGCGGAAACCCGTCCGTCGGCGGAACCGCCAGAGAGCGACCAGAGTCAGACCACCGAAACCGAGGGAGTCGCCGCGCAATGAGTTTGTTTTCTAACCACACGGGCGGATGGGTCCGCAACGCGACACTGGGTACGGCCCTTTCTGGCCTGTTGTTTTCCGGATGTACTACCCACTACCGGGAGTCCATCGCGGCCTATCGGTCGGCCGAACCCAGCCCGTTCTACCAGCGCACACTGGAATGGGCCGATTCAGCAATAGAAGCACCCGAGGAGACGGAAGCTTTGGTGCCCGCCGATCCGGTGGAAGACGAGACCGATGTACTCAAGCCACCGGAAACAACGAACCGGCCCGCCGCCGTGGCCGCGCGGATACTCGGTGTCACGCCGGAAACCTTCACTTCGATGCTTTCCTCTTTGGAAAAGGACGACCACCGCGACAAGGCCCTCGCGGGCACCCTCGATTGGAATACGCTCTTGCTGGTTGTCACCCGGGACAATCCCGGTGTAGCCGGAGCGCGAAACACGTGGGAAGCAACCTTGAAGCAATACAGCCAGGCCGAATACCTGGAGGGACTGCTTCAGGAATACAAGATGTTCACGCGCTACCTCAACGTGGGTGCGGGTTCCCCACTCCAAAAGGACATGAACCAACGTTTCTTTCCCTATCCGAGTACTATCACGTTCAGGGGCGAGATGATCCGGGAGCAGGTGCGCCTTGCCGAGCTTGCCTGGGAACGGGTGCTTCGCGATACCCTCGTCGAGGCTGGAACAGCCTATTTTGACTACGTATTTCAATACTTGGGGGCGGCCACGGTCCAGGAAAACGTGTCTTTGCTCGAGGATCTTATCAACGTCGTCCAGGACCGCTACTCCACCGGGCTGGCAACCCAACCGGACATACTGCGAATACAGGCCGAACTGGAGCGCCAACGCAAGTTGCAACTAGACTTCCAGGCCCGGCAGCGCTCCCTTGCAGCGAAGCTCAATGCCCTGCTGGGCAGGCCCGGAGGCGCGTCTCTGGGCAGGCCAGCGGGAAAAATGCTGAACAGCCCGTCGAACTCTGCCGACCAACTGGCCGCTATCGCATTGGAGCATCGCCAGGAAGTGCTGGCGCAACAGGCTCGGGTAGCACGAACTGAAATTGCCATACGCATGGGAGAAGTCATGAACCGGCCCCCATTCAGCCAGGGCTACAGCACGCTGGACCGAGGCATGATGTCGGAGGCCGCTACTGGAACACCGGGCACAGCGCCCTTCGCCGCACAACCCGACACAGCCCAAGCGCGCCCGGCCTATGCCCAGGCGGAGGCCTATCTTAGCGAAACACGCGAGCGGCTGGCCGCAGAACGGCAATCCCTGGCTCAAGTTCAACTCGATACCCAAGCGATGGCCCGAAGCTTGTTAGAGCAAGCCGGAATCGCGGATCGGCAGACGGTATTGGTACGCGATGTGGTCCTCCCCTTAAACCAATCCACCTACGAAATTACGCTGAGTAAATACAAGGTGGGTAGCATGACCTTCCTCGACCTGTTGGACGCGGAACGCGCACTTATCGAAAGTCGTCTGGAACTCGACGAAAGCCTCCGCAATAGAAACCAGGCCATCCTCTCGATTATCAGTGTTCGGGGATTCCATGACAAACTCATACAATAACGGCTGACTCCTACTATCAAACAACACCTTGCAGCGATTTGGATGGGCCTCGACTGACTTATTGTCGGTAAGGCCATTTCATTTGACCGGGCAACGTCCGTCCGAGGTCAGGAAATCAGCCCCGAACCAATCCTTGCCATCCCGTGGTCACTATGCCTTGTTGGCCACAATGCATATTGCGTTTATTACGATGACTGGCTCAGTGCAGTCTCCACCCATGTGGCGCACATCATTCCCTGTGCCACGGGATCCGACAACGTGGGTCGAAGACTCGCCGGAGGTGAGTTCGTGTGTGGGGCATCAATAGTGACGTGGTCTCCAACCTCTTGAAGGGCGCCCGGTCGGTTGTCGCACGATATTTTGGTATCCCATGCCCCCTGTCATCGCAGCTCCAGGCACACGAACCGGCAGGACCGGATCGCGTGGCGCCCATTGGTACTCTGTTTAGCTCAGACGTCCGTCTGATTCCAGAGGCGCCCTTTCAATTTTTCGAGGAGCACGGCCAACAGAATAATCCCGCCGAATACGATATATTGGTTGAAGGGCTTCACGTTACACAGGTTCATCCCGTTGCGCACCACCCCGATGATGAAGGCACCAATCAAGGTGCCGAAGATGCGCCCCTGTCCGCCCGCGAGGGAGGTTCCCCCCACCACCACGGCGGCAATCACATAGAGCTCATATAACTGACCGGTCTTTGGATCCCCTGTTTTTAATTCGGAACCCATGATGATGCCCCCCAACCCGGCAAGCAAACCGCACACGGTGTAGACCGTAATCAGCACCCGATTCACGGGCACCCCCGAAAGTCGGGCCGCTTCCAGATTGCCTCCCACGGCGTAGATATAGCGCCCCAGGCGACTGTAGTTCATCAACAGAAAAGCCGCCCCATAAAAGGTCACCATGATCACGACCGATACGGGTATTCCCATCACGTCGTGATGACCCAGCCACGCGAAGGAGTCGGGCAGACTGCCCAGGGCCTGTCCCCCGGTGGCCTTATAGGCGAGTCCACGGGCGATCAGCATGATAGCGAGGGTTACGATAAACGCCGGTATCTGGAAAGCCGTAAGCATGACGCCGGAGAACAGCCCAATGAGTCCGCAAACCAGAATAGCCGCCGCACAGGCACCAACAACCACCCCCACGCCGACGTCACTGGTCGCTCCCCCTCCGGCGGCCCAGTGAATGATCGCCGTCGCCATGCAGGCCGACAAGGCAATCAAGCTACCGACCGATAAATCGATACCCGCCGTTATGATGACCATGGTCATGCCGATAGCAATAATAGCGATCACCACAATCTGGGTTGCCACGTTGAGCAGGTTGCCCTGGGTCAAGAAGACGGGCCACCGTTGGCCGGGTGGATGGAGAAAGGGCACGTTGGCGAGGTCGGGATGAATTTTCTCGAGAGACTGGCTGTTGAATACATCGTTGCCCGCCGCCTGGGGCCCGGCAATAACCCTGGGCAAGGTGCCCGATGCGGCCAGTTCGACCAGGGCCTTCCGCGCATCGGCTGGGGTGCCGCCCGTATTGCCCACAACTACCCCGCCTGCCGCCTTCAAGGCCGATTCAAAGGCCTCGCCAAAAGCCACCCCATTGGCCGAATCTCGTGTGGCCACAAGCACAGGCACCTGGGCACCATAGTCAGATACAATCCGTCCCGCGAGGGTCACTGCCGCATCTTCATCCTCGCCATAACGCACGGAAATCGTCGCCGCACTGAAGCCCGCGCCCAAGGCAATCAACACGAAGACCATGCCGTAGTCCAAGGCCAATTGCTTCCATCGAAATCGCAACATGTGCACCATGTTTTCCTCTGCTCGCGACGCTACGTTACGATTCTGGTCCGAGACATCCTGTTGCTTCTCCGTGTCCTCTTTACGGCAACTCCGGCAATAAACTCGAACCCGTCTCGCCTGACTCGCGCGGCATTTCCAGACTCGTACGCGGGCGTAGAGCTATCCGTCATTCCCGCGCACTGGGCTGTTGATTTAATGTGCGGATTACGAATAAAGCCTGCCAACTTGTATTTAGCGCCCGCAACGTCATTCCCGCGCAGGCGGGAATCCAGTAGGTATGCTCGGTTTCTGTATTCGCGTTACTGGATCCCCGCGTTCGCGAGGATGACGTGTCCATACAAACTGGCAGCCCCAGTAGACTAGACGGTCTTTTTTATGTTCAACAGGCCCCGTGCCGGGCGCACTACTTCAACGTGGGATCGTTTTGGCCATCTTCCTGACGATAGAGTTCCGCAGGGATCAAACGCTCCGGTTCCATGAGGACTCCGGAAAAGTACTCGGAAATCATGGTCACCATTTCCTGTCCCATCTTGTCGGGAAACTGAATCGGGTCCGCGTAAATTTTGCCATCCTTGATGGCCTGCTTCCCATCGGGCTGACCGTCGAAGCCGATAAGGGTTACCTGCTCTGACTTGTCCGCCTTTTCCAGTGCCGCCAGGGCACCCAGTGCGCCGGGGTCGTTAATCGCAAAAATTCCCGAGAGGTTGGGGTGCGCCGTGAGAATATCCTGAGTCGCCTTGAAACCGGGGTCCCGTTGACCCTCGCAGGGCAAACGCTTCACCACGGTAATTTTCCCCGATCCCAATCCTTCGTTGTAGGCGTTGATAACGTCATCAAAGCCCGCAACGCGATGGAGACAGGAAGCCGCCGGGTCATGGGTCAGTATGGCAATTTCACCCCCCTGACTGCCCAGCGCCTCAATCATGGCTTCGCCCGCCAGGCGACCGCCCTGATAGTTGTCCGTTGCAATATGGCCGGCAATCTTTACCCCCGAAGCCGTGCACTCAAGGTCACAGGTAAACACGGGAATCCCCGCATCGTTGGCCTCGCTGATGGCCGCCCCAATCGCTTCCGAATCCGCCGGGTTCAACACAATCGCGTCTACCTTGCTCACCACAAAGTCACGAATCTGATCCATCTGCTTGGCCACATCGGCCTCGGCGCTTACCACCCGCACTTCATAGCCATGCTTGGCCGCTTCCGATTGGATGTTTTCCGCGATCACTTCAAAAAAAGGATTGTTGGAATTCATCTTGGAATAGCCGATGACCTTGGCCGCCGGTGCGCTTCCACCGTCCTTCGGGACGTCACCCTCCGTATCACCGCCATTGCCGCACCCAGCGACAAGGCCCGCTAAGCTCAAAACTACGACTCCGAATACACGTGCTCTCATCATGCGCTCCTTTCGCCACTCAGCATTGAATCCTAACAACCGGACGATAGCTTGTCAATTACGCGTCGGCGAACCATCATGATACACCGCCGGGATCCTGCTCCGTCCATGCACCGAAGTGACTCCACCCCGACATATCGGTCTCATTGGATTCGTAGAACATATTGTCACACACCCGCCAACCCTGCTATCGTATGCCCAGACATGCGGCATAGAGCAAAAAGGAGATGCAAGTCATCATGCAAAGCGATACCACACGACACTGGCCTCTACTGGCCTGCTGCCTCCTCTTGGCGACGGGTTGGGCATCCGCAGAGTTGCAAAACGTCGTTTTTAACGGTAATTACAGTCTTAAGGACGAATCGCGGGTAGCGCACGTGTCCCCCGTAGTTCTCGACAACTCGGGCAATGCTTCTGGTCACATTCGAATGGAGACCAGTGAGCTAATTGGACACAATTCTTCCTTCGCGTATGTTCAGAAGGTGGCCATCCCCGCTCGGCTAACGCCAAAAAGTTATCAGAATCTGGCCCGGGTTTTCCTCTCTATCTATATTGGCCGGCCCTCGGGCCCGTCGGGCGACATGGACTTCGCCGTCACGGTGAGTGGTCACGAAACCACTGTTCCGCCGTACCGCGTGTACACCGGCCTCATTTTGGAGCCTGGCTGGCACCCCATATTGATTGATATGGGACCTTGGGCCGGGCAGGTGGTCAACCTCTCATTCCAGGCGGCCTGGCTCGAAGGCAATGCTCAGGACGTCATCCTCGGCTTGCCCCGACTTGTTGCCTGTCACGGCCCGTCCTATGAGGGCAGTGGTGGATTAAGTAGCGGCCCCCACTATCATGGCCGAGGGTCGATTCATCGTAAAGGTGGTTGTACTGTCCACGTGGATGGCACGGTGATGGAAGGAGGTCCCCTCATGCTGGAACGCTTTGACGTAATCAAAAGCGCCACCATGCATATGCAATCGGAGCTGCAAGACTACACCGCCACCTTGCTCCCTGGCTTCCATTGGCTGCCCCTTCAATTGCCTATACAGTCCGAGTGCAAGGTCCTCACGGGGTGCATCGAAGGTGTTGTAGAACAAGGGCCCATCGATGTAATTCCCAATTTCATGATCGACGACAAGGCGCGCCTGGAAAGCATCGTCAAGAACCTCGACCCCGAGTTGGACATCCCGCTGCCTCCCCAGCTTTTTAAGTCCGTATCAGTCGTGCCGTCTTCCCCTTGAGACCCACCCGATATGACCACCGTAGTTCGTGGTGAAACACCTTCGAAAAAGCTATGCCACCGCTACCCGTCGGCTGAACCTTTCTGGTCCGCCAACAACCCCCGCACCACCTGCGCACGCTCGCTGAGGTCATCGCGATCGTTGGGTTCCTGAATACTTTCTTCGCTTTCACGCTCAATCATTTCGACCTGGCGCAACACGGCCTGACGGTCTTCCTCTCCCCGTGTCTGGCGGGCCACTTCGGCCAGGGCTTCCACGATACGCATTAATACAGCGGTGTCCGAACGACCGTGTTGACGAATCTGATTGAATGCCGACGCAATAAAATCCGCGAGTGTAATAGCAGGAATGACCACACGCAATCCATCGTCCTCATCAAAAAACAGAGAGGGTGGGAGGTCTCGCTGGGCGATACGACCCAGCGCCGCACCCAGCCGATCAACACAATTCATCGCCGTAAACGGATCATTCACGCCGGGGGATAGTGCCCGTACGGCAAGTTCCACCAATTCCAGCAACGCACATTCCACGTCCTGTCGGGGCGTACGCCGTGAGCCCGTCACCACACATTGGTTGACCGCCTCTTCCAGTTCGTCAGGACAAGTGCCTTCGCCATGGAAATCCGCCAGCACCATACCCTGACAGAGGAATTGTCCCGGACGGTATCGTAGCCGGATGACACCCCCGGCCTGTTTGGCGTATTCCGTGAGTTCGACGGTGTCGATACCCTGCACGTAGCCTTCTTGCTGGGCAGGAACGGAGGCGATACACGGTGGCAGGGAGTCACAGTGTTGCGCCGATTTCTCCGTCCCTTCATCCCCACAGGCAGGACAGAGGCGATGTATCGAATCCTCGAGATCTCGGGCCACACGGAGCACCACATTCGGCGCTTGAATTAAATCGGCGATAGTCTGCACAAAATGGATAAGGTAAATGAGATTGAATACGGCCGCAGCGATGCCTGCATAGACCGAAAAATGGGGAACGAATTGCCAATCTTCGCCACCCCGAATGGTCGCCAACACCACCAATGCGTAGAGGGCCGTTGCCACAAAGGTCCCCAAGGCTACCTGGGTCGCATGATTATTCAGAAAGCTCCGAAGCAGGCGTGGCCCGAATTGCGATGCCGCGATGGACAGGGTCAGGATGGTCAGGGAGAACACCAGACTGAGCACCGTTGCCATTACGCCCGCAATGGTCGAAAGCAGGGTCCGGGCGGAATCCGGAACTATTCTCAGCCAGGTGGCATGCTCAATGACGGCCCCACCAAAACGTCGATCCAGATAGGGAAAGGCAAGCGACGCAAACAGGGCAAACAGGATGAATGCGGAGGGCACAAACCAATAGCTTCCCGTCATACGATCCCAGAAATTGACCAAGCGCGCGCGCATCTGTAACTCCTCACCTTATAGCCCGGCCCAAGGCGAGTCCCCGGACGATACGGCCTGTCCGATCACGTTGCGATTCACTCCACGACGTGCTCTAATGACATGATACACACCAAGCCAATCAAAACGACAACCTGCACCATGGAAACCCTCAACCATGCCCAAGCCTGCCATCGCTGTTTTACTGCTCCTAATCTCGTCCTTGGTCTCCTTCCACAGCGCCGTCGCTGAGCCGGTCGTTGGCAGCGAGGCCCACAAACTACTCACCGCCTTTTACGATTACGACGCCACCATCCCCCTGGAGGCCCGCATCGTTGAACACAAGGAGGAAGAGAACACCATTCGGGAAAAAATCATCTTTCGGGGTGTTCGCGCTGCCCTCGTTCCCGGCTACCTCGAATACCCCAAAGTCGGCGATGGCCCTTTCCCCTGCGTTCTCCTCATGCACGGCTGGTCGGGCGCCAAAGATCGCTGGTGGATGGATGGCGGCTACAGCCACGGTGGCGAAGTGCGGAAAGCCCTCCTGGACGCGGGCTACGCCGTCTTCGCTCTCGACGCCCAGGCCCACGGTGACCGTATCGCCGAAAACGACTACGCCGTGATCAACGACTACAACGAACCCGGCACCCCGCCTCGGAAAAACTACTTCACCCTCCGCGACATCATCACCCAGACCATTCGCGACTACCGCCGGGGCATCGACTACCTGGAAACCCGCAGCGATATCGACACCAAGCGCATCGGCATCGTGGGCTACAGCATGGGTGGATTCCATGCTGTTTCCCTCACCGCCGTGGAGCCACGCATCAAGGCCAGCGTGGGGTGCGTCGTGCCCGTCACCTGGCAGGAAGACCCCCTCCTCGATCCCGCCAACTACGTGGAGAGCATCGCTCCCCGCCCCTTCATGATGCTCCAGGGCAAGACCGACGGCCTCTGCAACGAAGAACAGGCCCATGCCCTCTTTTCCCACTTCAACCCCGACACCACCCGCCTTGTTCTCTACGATTCGGGACACAAACTTCCCGGCGAATGGGTAAACGAAGCCATACCGTGGCTGGTGGAGCGGTTGTAGTGGACGCAACTCGGTGAAATGACCTTCTGTGGCAAAAAAATCGATAAAAAGGTGTTTTCATACTAAATCAGTATGAATTAGTATGAAATTAGTATTTCGTAAGTGACTACGGACCCTATATTTACATTCCTTTGAAGTTTTGGAAATGATTCTGTTATTGTTACTAAACAAAAGTTGTAACAACATTAGCCCCACCTCTACATCGGATGATTTCCATGCTCGCTACTGCACTGCGCACGATGCCCACGCTCCTTACGCTCCTACTCGTCGCCGGGTGTGCCACCACTGGCCATCACTCTGGCACAACACAGGCCGAAGAGGAAACACCGAGCATTGCGCCCCAGGCAATGACCCTGGTGACCGCCGATAACACAACCATCACGTGGGACGCCCTCATCGAACAGGCGGCAGCCGCCGATGTCATCATCCTCGGTGAACAGCATGATGACCTCCTTGGGCACCAGTTCCAGACCGCACTCGTCACGGCCCTCCTCGAAAAGCAGCCTGTGGCCGTCTGCCTGGAAATGCTGGAACGCGATGAGCAGGCCTTCGTCGACGCATATCTAGCCGACACCATCACCCAGGAAACCCTGGTCGACGTGACCGACTCCAAAGACTGGGGTGCCAAGGGCAAGTGGGATCATTTCTACCAGCCCACCGTCGACGCCGCGAAAAGCGCCAAGGCCCCCGTCATCGCCGCAAACGCACCCCGTCGTTTCACCCGCCTTGGTCGTTTCGAAGACTTCGACGGGCTGGCCGCCTTCACCGAGGACTACCCCAATCAGTTTGTGGTGCCCACAGCCATCGAGCAGGGCGACTACGCCGAGCGTTTCAAAGACACCATGCGCCACCACAGCGCACCACCAACCCCTGCGAAGAAAAAGGGCAAAAAGAAAGCACCCGAAATGGGCGGCATGCCCCCGTTGACGGAAGAAAAGCTGGAGTCATTTTTCCGTGCCCAACAAGTTTGGGACGCCACCATGGCCGACAGTGTGGTAAAAGCCCAGGCCACCCACGGCAAAGCCGTCCTTCTCATTGGTCAGTTCCACACCGACCACAACGGCGGCACCCTCCTTCGCATGAAAGCCGCCGCGCCCGATTTGAACTACCTCACCATCAGCCTCCAGCGGGATAGCGAAACCACCCTCCGCGAAGAAGACAAAGATCGTGCGGACGTCGTAGTTTTTCGCCCCACGCAGGAATAGCCACAGCCGATTTCCTTGAGCGTCTTTCGTCGGGCACCCGTCCAAAAGGGGCTTAGACATTCTTGTCTGAGACAAAGCCCACCACCATGATCGAGGGGGCTCATTGGCATGTAAGTTTGTCCCCGTCTAATTAACAATCGTACGGAAGCTACGGGATTGGGTGCTGAGGAGCGCGGCGCGGTTGGTATACAGCATGATTCGTCCAACATGTTCCTGCACTCACTATTCAACGATAAATTAGTAATGTATTCTTAGGCCTCCCATTCCGTCCAAGAGAAACGCCGGGCCACTTCACAATCACGAGGGCTTTGTCTCAGACAAGAATGTCTAAGCCCCGATCTACCGCAATGCGGAAGATGCTTTGGGATTCGCAGCTACACGTACGCGATAACCGGCGTCCTAAAGGCTCCTCAACCGTGGATACTTTTCCAGCAGGGTTTCGGGCAAGCCCCCGACGTCGCCACCCATCGCTGCCTGTATCTCCAGCGCATTCACCACGGCCTGGCCCTGAAAGTGGTTGTTTGTCACCACGTAGACCTTCTCCGCCTTCGCCTGCATATTCCTCAGCTTTGCCAGCCAGGGCTTCAACTCCTCTTCGCTGTACAGGTAATCGTACCGTTCATTCTGACCCGCCCCTTCGCGAAACCAGTTGTCGTAGTTCCGCCCGTGAAAGCGAACGTACGCCAGGGGCGCGGTCACGCGGTCCGACGGCCCGATGGAGTCCTTGAAAATGGGCTGATCGATGTTGCAGAAGGCAATATCCCGCTCCTGCAAGCCCGCGTACACCTCGGGCAGGTCCCACGTGCTGTGACGCAGCTCCACCACCAGCGGATAGTCTGAGAACTCATCCGCCACCTTCCCCAGCCACAACCGATTCTCCGCCGTCCGCCGGAAGCTCCAGGGGAATTGCACCAACACCGCCCCCAGCCGTCCCGCCGCCTTCAACGGCCGGATACCATCCCGATATTGCTTAATCTCTGACGGCATTGGCCAGGACTCGCGGTGGTGGGTAAAGCGTTCCCACAACTTCGCTGTAAATTGAAAGTCCGGGTGATCCGCGACAAGCCGCACCCAGGATTCCGCATGCTTCGCGGCAGGAGGCCGATAGAAACTCGAATTAATCTCTACTGTGTTGAACCAACGGGCCAGCCAGGGTAAGGCGTGAAAACCCTTTCCCCGCTTCTCTGGATACACAATCCCATTCCAGTCCGCATAGGACCAGCCTGCGGTGCCTATATAAATCTTTCCCTGCTTCAAGAACTTTTTCCTTTTGGCCTCAGTATAGCGTTCTGAGTAATCTTACGAAAGCATACACAGGGACGTCCCGCCGCAACAGACACGGGCACAAACGGATTTCTCTCAAATGCGTCCAACACGGTCATCCGTTGAATGTCATACCTCAAGCTGCATGGCACCTCGTGGTCTTACATGTCTCTTCGAATGCCTTGTGTCGGGCAGGTATGCCCAACCCCCTGAGGAACACACCAACAGGGGGTTGGGCATACCTGC
>CAXBPH010000071.1:0-27932 GCA_963977445.1 uncultured bacterium
GCGCGCCAGATTTTCCAGATAGGTCGTTTTTTCGTCTGGACTCAAGGCATTGTAGATTGCAGCGAGATTGCGGCTTTCGGAGGACAGGTTAACGGTGTCCTCAATGGCGTTGGCCACGGAAATCGAGTCGGTGTCTTTGCCATGGGGCGAGGTATCGGACGCGGAGTTTTGAAGGGCGTAACCTGGACGTATAGACGAGGAAATCGGGTTCATTTCGTGTGTCTCCGTGCTGCGTAGCGTATACTACTAATTTTATCGGCACCATGGCGGTGAAACTGGATATGTTGGTATATTTATCTTTTTTCGCAGATTGCGTTGTGTGCGTTTAAGGTTTTCCTTGACTTATCGTATCGTATTGGTGTAGAAGGATTAAGATAAAAAATAGTACGATAGGGTGCACGGGATCTGGCTCCTCGGGGTTGTCAGATGTTTACTGTACTTTTTTGCTACAATAGACGCGTAAATACGGGGAGTATTTCGCGCCGGTTTGAGCGCGTAGCCGTCCAGTCGGGGCGGGTATACGTGCCCGTAGGCGGGCGCCGCTTGATTTTGAATTAGTCTGCGCCGGTTTTTCGGGTGTGGTTTTAAAGGAGAAGGTAGCTATGCGAGGACGTAAGGCTGGAGCAATGACACAAGATTCGGCTCCACAGCCCATGGGTCTCAGAGGCAGGACGGGCATTTATGCCGTAAGCAGTCTTGTTTTTGCGTTATCGACGTTATGCAATTTGGCCGTTGCCGCCCCCCTGGCGGTCGAAGAAGGCGCAATTGGCGGCGTGCTTCGAACGCTGGAAGCGCCGGATGCAACCGACGCGCCATTGATCTATCAGACCGACGAGGGATTTATACGATTTCTCGGTGCCCCTCCCGGTGGCCGCTTTCTGGTTCGCCAAGGTGCCGCAAAGTCGACGAGTGCAGACTCGACCGCTTCGGTCTTTGTCGGTGACCATGCCAGTGCCTTCGGCGCGGATAGTGCCTCGACCAATTTTCGGTCCGGTCCGACGCGCAGCTTTGGTGGCTCCGACTACGTGCACCTGGAACAGTTTTACAACGATATCCCCGTTTTCGGCGGTGAAGTTGTGGTTCAGGTGACCAACACGGAAAGCGTGCAGAATGTCATGAGTGACATCATGCGCGACACCCGCGTTCTCGATGATGGAAGTCTTTCCCTGTCACCGACGCTCTCCGCTGCCCAGGCCCTTGCAGCGGCGATAAATGATTTCGCGGCAACCTCCGACATTCACGACGCCTCCGATTATTCCGGAATTGGCACACAGACGCTCTTCATCTTTCGTCCGTCCATCGTGGGAATTTCCGGGGCGACCCGGCTGGTGTGGAAGCTCCAGGTCGGTGCAGGCCTTCCCGAGCCCGTGCAGAGTATCGTCCTTGTCGATGCCCACAGTGGCCAGATTGCATTGAAGTATTCCCTGCTGGAGACCGCCCTTGACCGCCAGATTTTTGATGCGGATGGTGGTATTATCAAGCCCCCGACGCCCGTCCGGATCGAAGGCGGTAGCGCCACCGGAATTCCAGACGTCGACGCCATGTATGAATTTTTGGGAGATACCTATAATTTCTACCTGAACGAGCATGACTACGACAGCTATGACGATCTGGGCAGCCCCTTGATTGCAACAGTAAATGCCCCCATCGCCAATGCCTGTTGGGGCTGCAGCCTCGATCCCATCTTCGGTGTTATCGGCATGGAAACGGGCAGTGAAATCGTTTTCGGTGCGGGATATGCCATTGACGATGTGGTGGCGCACGAATTAACACACGGCGTAACCGAATATACATCGGACCTCATCTATTTCGGATTTTCCGGTGCCATCAACGAGTCCTTCTCCGACATGTGGGGCGAGTGGGTTGACCTGACCAATGGCAGTGCCAACGACACGGAAGATGTTCGTTGGGCCATCGGCGAGGAATTCGGATTTCGTGGATTCAGCAACGACGGTTCTCCCGGCATCCGGAATATGAAGGATCCCACGATTTTTGGTGACCCTGATCGTCTTGGCAGCAGATTGTTGTTTGACCCCACCTCCTTTATCGATTCCGGTGGTGTCCACATTAACAGTGGTATCGGTAACAAGCTCTGCTACCTGCTTACCGATGGCGATTCGTTCAATGGGCAGACCATTGAGGGTATGGGTATTTCCGCCGCCGCTGATTTGTTCTTCGGTACCCAGTTTCTCATGCTGCCCGGCGCGGACTACAACGATCTGTTTCTCGCACTGAGCGCGAGCGCGGTAAACCTCGGAATGAGCTTCGAGGAACGGCTGAACATCGCCAACGCGGGTGAAGCGGTGGAGATCGTTCCCGACTTCCTTTTCGAACAGGGCCTGCGTGAGTTCCGCGCTGTGCCTACGACAGATACCCTGGGCAACCCGGTTGTTGCGTTGAAATGGACCAATCCAGACGTTGCGTTGTTCGACATAATCTATCTGGTTCGTAGTGCCACCGGCTTCCCGACCAATATTGACGACGGCGAACTGCTTACGAGCGGTGTGGCGTCACAGTACCTTGATCGGGATGTGCGCGCAGGTGTCACGTACTACTACAGCGTCATCGCTGATTTGAACAGCGGACTTCCGCCCCAAATCGTTTCCGCACAGGCCAAGGCGGGTGACGTTGCTTCCAGTGCGCTTACGGAATCTTTTGGTGATGGCTTGCTCCTCTTCAGCGGGGCCAACTCGGTGGACTTGGCCTATAGTCAGCTCGTGTTCACGCCCGTCGGCGCGCCAATCAGCCCTTTGGGCAGCACGGCTGGTAGTGGCAGTTTCAATAACTATGAAGCTACGTTTATGCCCCAGGCTTTCGCCCTCCCGGTAGCCCGGGAAGATGCGGCAGGTCGCGCCCTGGATGTTACCTCTCCCCAGGATACGGGCGTGAATTTGTCGCTGGGTCAGCGAAGCTTTCCCTTCTTCGGGCAGAACTACAACCAGCTCTATATCGCGGCGAACGGCTACATCAGTTTCCAGCCCATAGCGCCTGGCGATACCTTGAATTTTCCGAGTCTGGCATCCCATTTTGCGATACCGCGGATCTCCTATTTCTTCGCGGGTAATGCCGACCTCTTGGATACGCTGGCATCGAGTGCCGGTGGTTCCATGTGGCTCCGCAACGACCTGAATGACCGCATCGTGGTCACCTACGAAAACGTACCTCAGTTCAACCCATTCAATCCCTTCAATGCGGGTGCCACAAGTACCATTCAGACCGAATTGTTCTACAGTGGTCAAATCCGGATTACCTATCTGGACGCCGTTGCGACGGCTGCCGTCGTTGGACTTTCCGACGGTCGGGGTGTACCGGTTGACCCGGGGACCCTCTTCGCTGGCGTTGTGAGTGCTGGAGGCCTTACAGACCTTTCGTCCTTGCCCGACACGAACATGCTGCTTCGCATATCACCGGTACTTTCCGAAGCGGTGGATGCGGGTGAGCTGGTCGAGTTTACGGTATCGACGATTGCACCAGCGGATAGCATAACGGTACCGACGCTGACGGCCGAATGGAACGGCCCTGGAGGCCTTCGATTTGCCGACAGTGGCAACGGCACGGGTCTCTTCAGTTGGCAGACGACACTGAATGATGCGGGCACCTACATATTGCGCGTAACCGCTAAAGCGGATGGTCAAGTGGCCTATCAGGACGTGACGATTCAGGTCGGAAGCATCATCTTGCCCCCGACGGCCAGTGATTTGGCCATCCTGACTGGCGAAACCGGTGAAGACCCGACCTTGAGCCGGGCCGTAAAGACCGAAAGTTCCCTCCGGGCGGTTTATACCTATAGCCATCCCCTGCAGACCGACGGCTTCGACATTTACGACGAGGGCACCTCGGTGGTCTACTGGTACCGCAACAACCAGATTGTCACCAGCTTGACGAATCGCCGTCAGGTATCGCCGCAAGCCACACGTGGTGGCGATCAGTGGTACTTCGGTGTGATACCCGTTGGTCTGTATGGTTACGGTGGTGCCATTGCCTACTCGCCCATTGTTACCATTTCCGCGCTCCCGGAGATTGTCTCCGTATCGCCGGCTGTCGGTAGCACCCAGGGTGGCGAGGCAGTACGCATCAAGGGTAACCGTCTCAGTGGACCCGTTGCAGTCACCTTTGGTGGCGTAAGTGTGAGTAGCATTCGGGCCATTTCTGCCGACGAGATTGAAGTGGTAACGCCATTGCATGCTGCGGGCTCCGTGCCCGTGGTGGTGACCACCATAAACGGCAACGGCATCCTGAATGGCGGTTACACGTACCTCGCCGCAGGAGCTTCCCTGGCGGTGACCGATGTGAATGGTGATGGCAAGATCGACGCCATTGACGTGCAGTTGGTTGTCAATGCGGTCCTTGCGGCAAACGCTTCTAAATCGGGTGATATTAATCCCGATGCGAACCGCGATGGACAGGTTAACGCGTCCGACATCCAGGTCGTGGTAAATCGGGCCCTACTCCGCTAGGTTGTTGTGCCCGTTTAATTCCGTTACACTCTGAACCGCCGTGTGAGATACTCACACGGCGGTTGTTTTTAGATTAACCATTTCAAATAGTTTTGGAGTTGTAGATGGCACTATTGCCGTGGATAGTTCTTTTATGCAGTGCTGTTGGGTCCACCAACACCATTGCATTTGTCGACCAGGCAGATACACCGACCTCTCAGGTGTGTGTCGTCAACGTGGAATCCGGCGATACGGTAGCCATTGGGCCCGGTGTGCGCGATGGCGCGCCACAGTGGTCACCCGATGGTTCGTGGTTGGCCTTCGAGACCGGAGAGCGGAGCGCCCGTGCTATCTATGTGGTGCGTGCCGATGGCACCGATGGTCGGCAGCTCCAACACCAAAAGCCTTGGAACGTCATGCCCCGATGGTCAACCGATTGCACCCGTCTGGTCTATATGTCCGCCACCTCCCCCGGGGGATTGGGAAGCCTGGCGGTCTATGATCTGCACACGGGGGAAGAGCACCTGTGGGGCGCGGGAGCGTTGGGTCTGTTGCGTCCTGTCTGGATGCCCTTCAGTAAATTGATGCGCGCCCTGGATCCCGATGTGCTGACTTCGGTGACGGGTATGAACATCGACGTTTTTCGGCGCGAGGCACGGATGGAACGTAAAGATCTGGATGAGGATGTTCTTCCAGAAGCGTTGTTGGCGATTCAGATTGTGCTTGGTGGCAAGTCCGATCCAGGCATTCAGACCCGGGCGGTGCTGGTGACGGAGAGTGAGGTGTTGCCCTTTCTCGATATCGCGCTCAAGGAGCGTTCCGAAGGGTATGGTGCCCTCTGGCAATTGGAGCCCAACTGGGAGGGCGCTCGTTTTGGAGAAAACCCAAGGGCAGAGCGGCTATTTGGCACCTTTCCCCTGACCCGGAATGGGGAGGCCTCGCGACTGGCCTATGAATCGAACGAAGGTGGCGATCGGGAAATCTACGTGGTGGGCGGCAAGGGAAAGGCCAACGTGACCAACCACCGTTCCGCTGACTGGAATCCCGTGTGGTCCCCCGGAGGTCGCCGTCTGGCCTTTGAATCCTTTCGGGAGGTTAGACGGGCTATATACACCGTATTTACCGATACAGCCCTAATCAGCCCCATTGAGAAGGGTGACTTGAGCTCCTGGTCGCCGAGTTGGTCGCCTGACGGGGAACAGATGGCCTGTATCTCCGATCGGGAGGGGGGGGCGGGCCTGTATGTCGTTACCCTGAAGGGGGGGAAGTCAACACGTATCTCCCCCCAGGAAGTCATTGTTGACTGGCCAGTCTGGCGTCCGGAGTCCCGGGAATGATAGAGAATATCCGATTCAGGAACCGTCTCGTGACGTTGACGGTAGTTTTTCTCCTTGCCGTGTCCATCGCACGGGCCGACGGGCTGCCCCACGTTGGCCGGCCAGCGATTGTCGTTGCTGGTGACACCTTCAGCCTCGGCGATGGGGCCGAAGCTACGGCATCATTGCGACTGGGTGACACCCGTATTCCCCTGACCGTCACTACGAATGATAAGACGGCCCCGGAAGGGAAGTGGCTCGCCGAAGTTCCCGACGGCGTCGCACCGGGACGTTACGACTTGGTGCTGACGACTTCGGCCGCAGAGACCGAACAAATCGGTGCGGTCCACGTGCTGGAGTCCTTTCCCACGAGCTACGTGCTTGCTTTGCTTCGGGCGGACCAGGTCGACAGCACGGAGGGGACGATGTTCTCACCTGCGCTGTTGGACATCCTGCGCGGGGCAACGCCCAATCTCGTCATCGTGCTGGGTGCGTTGACCGCCGATGGTCAGGAGAGCGCCTATGAAGCGCTGGATAGACAGTTCGCCGGCCTCGACGTGCCGGTGTTCTATTGCCCCAATGAGCAGGAGTCCGCTCGGGAGACCTATCGGGCGCGCTACGGCAATCCCGTGTACCCCCAACGATTTGGTGATGATGGCTACCTGTTTCTTGGTGGCGGTCTTTCTCACGTGGACAGCATTCATGGTGTCCGGGCGGGGCATCTGTATCGATGGCGTCGTGCACTACGTTCCAGTCGGTGGAGTATTGGCGTAGCAACCCGATATGGGCTGGATTGGTCGATGCGCGAGCAACTGGTCTTATTTGCCGATGACCCGCTGGATTATCTCCTGGCAGGAGAAGGTGTGGAAACTTCTGGGGCGAAGGTTCCCTGGAGCAACACCCGCCTTGAAACCTTCGCGGATGCCCTGTCACCCTCCCTTCAACTCATCGATGTTTCCCAAGAGCAGTTTGTCCCCCGGATCGTGAAGGTCACGGAGTAACGACCGGGTAGTTTTGTCGTCGGCGCCGGGGGGGATGGCCTACGATTGAACGATTGGCGCTTTCAGATGGCGACTTAGTCGTTTCTGAACGTTATCGCGTGTGACCGGTTTGCAGAGGATGTCGGTCGCCCCGGCCCGAATGGCCTGTTCCAGCGTTTTCCGTTCCTGATTGGCGGTACAGACGATAATCGGAACGTTCTTTGTCGCATCATTCTTCCGGACCCAACTGCAGACATCAAAACCGGAAATCGTGGGCATCATCAGATCCAGAAATATCAGTTTCGGCACATCCTGCCCGATAAGCTTTATCGCATCCTCCCCGTTCTCCACCTCGAGAACATCGTGGCCCAGACTCTTGATAATGCCACCAAGAAGCCTGCGCATAAACGCGACATCGTCGACCACGAGAATAAAGCCTTGATCAAGTCTTTCCACAGAAGGGACCCTCTCTCGCGTTCGGACGGAAGCATTGTGTTGAAGATGAGAGCAAGTATGGATACGGCACCATCCCAACCAAACTTCATTGTAGCAAAGGCGGGGGAATTCGTCCCGTATTTATTGCAGCGTGTGTTGTGGAGATTTGGGCAGAAAGAATTTGCCCTGTAAGTAGTTAGCATTAAAACAGTTAGCCGAATCATGGCGCTATGGCTGATCCCTAATGATGTATGGCGCAAGCGGACGTCACTCAAACGCACGAGGGAGGAATGGCGATGGGGCGATGGAAAAACTGGTTTCAACGAAAGAGCGAACGGGGTGTCCGGCCAGCGCCGACACCCCCGGCGGGCACCTTCAAGACCATAAGTCGGTCGGCCGACCTGGGACCACTTGGTGAAGGCTGGGGTAGCTATGTGGGGATGCCCAACGAGACCCCCTTCGCCATGCTTCAGGTATACCGTTTTCTCCGGGACGCGATTCCCGATGTGTCGGATGCTATCTGGACCTGGAAGCGATTGTGTCAGACCGGCTACACCGTCGATTTCGAATCGGTAAGTTCGGAGGCCGCTACGGCACGGGCGCAACGATTGATAGGCGCCCTGGACAAGCGGGTGAATTCGGGCGACCGGGGCATGGAAGGTCTGCTCGATATCTTCTATACCTCCCTCTTCACCTATGGGGCCGCGGCCGTCGAAATTGTCCTGTCCCAAAGTCGTGAATCCATCTGGGATGTCGTACCCATAGATGTCTGGACGATTCGGTTTCGCCGGGAAGGGGGACAGCTTCAGGCCTACCAGGTGCTGGATGGGGAAAGCATCAAGTTGCCCATGGAGCGATTTATTTACGTGGGCCTCGACCGGGAGGGCACCAATCCCTACGGCCGTTCCATGCTTCGCTCCATTCCCTTCGTGGTCAAGATTCAACAACGCCTGATCGAAGATATGGCGAAGGCCACCCACAACGCGGGCTGGAACAAGCTGCACGTTCAGTATGGCGTTGAAGAGCGGGGGCGGGGCGAGAGCATCGAGGCCTATCAGCAGCGGATGCAGAGCAACCTCCTGGCGCTACGGGATAAGTTGAGCGGCCTGGAGGCCGACCAGAATCTGGTGACCTACGACAATGTAAACATCTCCATGTTACGGGGTGACCAGCGAACCCAGGTTTTCTACGACAACCACAAGGCCATTGAAGAGCAGGTGATTACGGGCATGCATCTCATGCCGATTTTGTTGGGGCGTAACTATGGGACCACAGAGACCTATGGCACGGCCCAATTCGAAATCATCAATCGCCAGGTAGAAGCGGTGAACCGTAGCGTTCAGTGTATGTTGGCGCGGCTCTACAACTTTGAGCTGGCCTTGATGTGGGGCGAGGCGACGGCTCGGGTTCGCATGCGCACCAACCGCACGGTGGACGTGCTGAAGGAAGCCCAGGCCCGGGAGAAGGAAATTGGCAATGCCCTGAAGATGAAGGAGGCCGGTTTGTTGGATGAGGCCGGTCTGCGGGCGACGTTGCTGGGGAGTTGATACTACCGTTGGACCTAACGTAATTGAAAGGAGGCTTGGGTGGAATTGGAACCATTTGTATTCCGACAGGCGGGACGTCTGGTGGCGTCCCGCGAGGCAAGCGAGGCGTCGAATGAGAACGATGTGGCGGCAGTAAATCGGTATGCCTTGCGCAACCTGTCGGCCGAGGAGTATGCGACCTTTACCCTCGATTTGTGTAACAACCAGATAGACCGGCACTTCAGCCGCTTCCCCGAGGAGGAACTGGAACGAATTAATGCGCTGGTTCCGGGACGTCCCCTGATGGAGCGTCATGACCTGCGGGGCACTTTGCCTCGGGGCCGATTTTTTCGGTCCACCCTCCATCAGGAAGGCGAGCACCTCGCTGTTCGCCCGGAAGTTTATGTGATGCGGAGCGCAGAAAATAGAGACTTCATCCTGAACATCGAAGGCGGCGTCTACCGGGAGACGTCGATTGGCTTTTCCTTTCGATTGCCCGAGTGCTCGGTGTGCGGCAACGATCTCCGGACCTGCGACCACGTTCCCGGGGCGACCTACGGCGAGCAAACGTGCCACTTCATCATGCGGGATGTATTGGAAGTGCTGGAAGGCTCCGTCGTTTCTTCGGGATCCCAGGGCACGGGCTTTGTCCGGGGGGAGCGTGCCGAAGACGGCCTGGAGGCGGCATTGACGGAAGCTCGGGATGAGTTTCATCGTCCCATTGAATTGGCATCGACCGACCTTTGGGCGCGGGAGTAGCGACATGGCCGGAGAAAAATGCACCTGTCCTTTCGAGCCGCTTTATGCCTTGCAGGTGGAAACGGTTCGGGAAGACTTGCGGGAAGTGAAGGAGCGGGTTGGTCGATTGGAGGATACCCTGGGGCGGGGCGTACTGCTCCTGGTGGCCAACTTGATTGGGGTAAGCATAACGCTGGCGCAGCAACTGCTGTCTCAGTAGACGCAACCGGGGAAGGGGATTCTATGTTGCATCGATTGCAGTGTGAGCGGGGCGGGGAAACGCGGGCAGGCACGGAGGGGGAACTACGGCGCTTCGTGCTCCATCGTCATCGGGATGGAGGGGGCGCCCATCTGGATTTGCGTCTTGAGCAGGACGGCTACCTGATGGGCTATCGCATCGACGGGCCAACGCTTGAGGGAACCCGGTGGGCCACGGTAAAGGCCCCCCATCCCACAACGTGGCTGACGCAAGATGGGGAGGCCGTCCGGGAAGACGAAGGTACGTATTTCTGGGATTCCGGCGGGGGCCACGAAGGGGTGCTGGTCCTGTGTGGTGCGCGGGATACCGTGTGTATCTGGGTGGACCCGGTGGACGACGTGAGCGCGGGGGACGTGGCGGCGTTGCGGGCTGCGGCAGAGACCATGGGGCTTGGCTTGGGGGATTTGGTGGCACTCGCCGAAGATGGGAAAACTGCCCGTGACCGTGCGGTAGCCCGCTACTGTGGCCTGGGCCGCGAACTGGACGGTGAAAGTTTCGACGACGGATTGTGGCGGCGCACGCTGGCGGGCGAACGGCTCGGGGTCGTCCAGCAATATCTCCACGGATTGGAGCTTCGCTTCGATCGCAAATATCCGCCGCTCCCGGTTTCACAACCCGTGGCACTGGAAGAGGAAGCATGCGGCGGGGAAGATTCGTTGCGGGCGTTGAGCATACTCCGGAAATGAGCGACCCATGGACGAGAGCGTCCATCGCGTAGATTCGGTAGTCGGCATAGTTTTTGTTTCGGGGCATGGGGCCTTTGAGCAAGGTGTAGAGGAGCAAGCAAACAATGGCTTTTGGTGATACGGGTGGTTCGGTTACAGAGTTGATTATTACGTGTCGCACACCGTCGGCGGGTGGTGTAGCGATTGCGAAGGGGGATGCGGTCAAGCTGTCGGGGGCCTATGTGGTCACCAACGCTACGGACGCGGAAGATGGTGTCTTCGGTGAGGCATTGGCGGCGGCCACGGAGAATGACGTGGCGATTCCGGTGAAGGTGCGGGGTATCAGTATCTTCACCTATACGGGGACGGCCCCCACGGTGGATGGCGAGCAGGGCGTGGTGACATCGGCGACGGATGGTTCGGTGAAGGCACCGGCGTCGGGCAATGGTCGGGGCATCAATGTGAAGGTTGATGCTACGGCCTCGTTGGTTCACGTGTTGCTCTAATTGGGGCGGGTGGCGCTTGGAGGACCTTTGCGTTCTCGCACCCGTAAACGTGGTCGCGGCGCTCCCGTGTGTACGGGTGGCACCCTTGCAGTGCTTCTGGGTGGGGTAGAGTTCCTTTTGGGGCTCTTGCACCAGCAAACATACGCGTCTGGTTAGTAACGGTTGGCATGGGCGTGTCCCGTGCAATGGATAAAGGGGAAATACATGGCTTATCAAGATACACAGATGAAAGAACAGATTCGCTTTCTGTCGCAGTCGCCCGATGCCTTGCGGCAGGTGCGTGGGCAGGGGCTCTATGAAACGCTGAACAATCTGGGCTTGACCCACCAGCATTATTTTCGTGCCCTCGATACCTCGGTGCAGGATTACTGTGCCCAGGAATTCGGCATCGATATGAATCGGGTTACGGTGGACCGGTTTTTCCAGTCGGACCCGAATGCCAAGTGGCTTTTTCCCGATGTGGTGCGGGAGGCGGTGCTGACCGGGCTCCAGCGTAAGCCCGTGTATCCCGACCTGATTATGCACGACCAGCGGGTGGAGGGGACCGCCTGCGATGTGCCCTACGTCACGGAAGATGCCGGAAACGAGGAGCTTCGCAGTGTGGCCGAGGGGGCCGCGATTCCGGAATCGGAAATCCTCTATGGCGACCGCATCGTGAAGCTCGACAAGAAAGGCCGGGGCGTGCTGGCCTCCTATGAGGCGGTGCGCCGCATGAGTGTGGACATGTTGCGGGTCCACCTCCAGCGGATGGGTGAGCGACTGGGCCGCAGTCTGGATGCCCGTCTGGCTACAGTTTTGGCCGAGGGGGATTCGTCCGGCTCGGGCACGGCACCGGTGGTCATGAATACGGCGACGGCGGATACCTGGACCTATGGCGACTTGGTGGCGGCCTATATGAAGTTGAGCCAGGAGCACTACTTCACGCCGACGCACATGATCGTGGATAACGCCACGGCCCAGTCGGTGTTGCAACTGTCTCAGATCGCCGACAGTGCCCTCTTCGATTTCGCCAAGACCGGCAATCTGCCCACACCGCTCGGCGTGCAGCTCGTGCCCCTGGCCGATCAGCCGGCGGACACGGTGACCTTGTTGGACGCGGGCTTCGCCGTTCAGAAACTGACGGAACAGGATCTCATGGTGGAGTCGGACAAACTTATCAGCCAGCAGTGGGACCGGACCTATCTCACGGTGGTGACGGATTTTGCCATTACCTATGACAAGGCCCGTGTGGTGATGACGAGTGACTGGAGCTAGGCGCTCAGCGGGTTGAGGCAGGGAACAGACCGGTGAATCGGGTGCTGTGGGTGGCCAGGTGGTTGCCTGCAGCACCCGTCTTGGCGTGGCGAAACGTGGGGAGTGTGGCTATGGCGGCATGGGCGACGGAAGTCGGGGTTCGGTTGCGGGTACAGGTGGACGATGTGGGTGTGGCGAGTTCCGCATTGGTGACCGCCTGCATTGAAGAGGCCCACGAACGGATTCTGGCCGAATTGGATGAGAGCATCGATGTAGAGGCGGCACCGGAGGCATTGGCGCAGGGGGAAACGCTGCTGGCGGCAGCGGGACTCATGAGCGCCCTGGCCTCCGGGGATGCGGCGGAGCAGGTGTCCCTGCAGATTGGTGGACAACGAATCGATGGGGGGCAGCGCTTCGCTTCTCTCCTGAGTGTGGCCCGTCGCTTTGAAAAAGAAGCGGCGGTTCTCCTTGCGCCCTATATGCGCAGGGCGTTGGCACAGGTTCCGGGGGACGTGACGAAATCAATCGACGTGCTGGGCGACTGAGCGGGTTCGGGGTAGAAAGGGGGAAGGATGGCAATTTCTGTTGGGGACTATTCCTTTGATGAGCGCCACACGACGGCACGGGAAACCTATGAAGCCGTGGGGGGCAAAGAAACACGGGTCGTTACAATTACGGGACTGCTGCGGGGCGCAGCGGATCGGGCGGCCCTCGACGGCGCGCTGGACACGATTATGCAATTGGCTTCTGCGGAGGAGAGCGTTTCGGTGTCTGTTCGTTCGGGACGACGTATCCTGGCCCGTCGGGAGAGTTTTTCGCGGGAGGTCAACGAACGTACGCTGACGGGGCAGTTTGTGTTGACCATGCGCGCCGACGAGGCCTTCGAGGAGTCTGTCGTCCTGCACGAAACGGCCTGGAGTATTGGTGCATCCGGCGCGACCCTTGAGCTGAGTCCGGGAGGATCGGCGGCGAGTCCGGCGGTGATTAGCATCGATGCCCTCGGGGAACTGGTGGCCCCGACACTGAGTGACGGAACCCGGACGTTGACCTACGAAGGGGTGGTGCCTCTGGGGGCGCTGTTTGTGGTGGATGGGGAGGCCGCTCAGGTATGGATTGACGACGAAGACGTGACGCCCTATACCGTGGGGGCTTTTCCTGAGCTGGGGCCGGGCGCAACGACCCTGACCTACAGCGACGGCGCGACGAGCAGTCATCTTGCCGATGGGGTGGTGGCCTATCGTGATCGGTGGTGGTAGCCATGACTTATGTCGTAGAAGTCGTTGACCGGAATGGCCTGCGGGTGGGACGTTTCACCGACGTACCCCTGCTGGAAGTTACACGCACGGGTCCCGATGGTGACGACCGTATCGAGGGACTGCTGCCCCTGTCGCTGGCGCGCTTTGGCGTGGGCTATACCGTGCGGGTATTGGTGGAGGGCGCGGTGGTGGCTCACGGCACTGTGACGTCCGCCCGACCCGCGTGGGGCGACATACGTCGATTGATTGTGGACCGGTACGTAGATTTTCAGGAGCTCTTATCCGTCGTCGCCATTGGTCGGTGGGAGCCCTGGAATCGCCACGTTTCCGTGCGTATGGAAAACAGGCCGGTCGATGAGATGGTGCGTACCTTAATCAATCATGCCCTGGGGGCCGTGCACTACACGGTTGCCCATGGGGCCTATCCCGATGGGGCCGTTCGAGAATATGAGAAGTTCATCGCCCGTAAGGCATTGGCTGGGGCCCTGCCCTATGGGGGCATCGACAGTGGTCAGTGGGTGGGTGGCGCGCGCATTGACACGACCGGAGCCTATGCGAAGGACGGAGATACCATCGCGGGCCTGGTGGTGGATGGGGTGACCTGGCCGGACCTGCGCTTGATGATGGTCGACTGCGAGGAAAGCAGTCTCAACAGCCACGGTATAGGACGCCATCCGGAAACGGCGACCTGGGACAGTGCCCGCTACGCCCGTAGCGTGTATAAGCAGCGGGCCGATGGCGCTACCGCACGGCTGCAGGCCTATATGGATGAAAAGGGCATTGATTATATCGAGCTCAATCCCCACCAGGATGGAGGCGGCGACTACGATGACCGGGTGGATGCCTATGGGCGCTACATTGGCCTGGTCTACGGCGGTGGGGAATGTTTCAACGCGGGGCTGGTGGAAGAGGGGCATGGGGACGTCTATCTCTACGACGACGGCCGCTTTCATGTGCCGGAGATGGCGCTGAAAGACTTTTACTCCTACGTGGGCGAACACGAAGACTCCATCGCCCCGTGTGAGACGGTGGTGGGTGCGCTGGACATCCGGGGTGGGGTCCTGGAGGCCATAACGGCCCTGGCGGCCATGGGCGATGGCTATGTGTTTCAGGTGGATGTCGATGGGGGCGTCCATTTTCGACGGGGAGACGTGGTCGACGCCGTGGTGCCCGTCGTGCCAACGACGGTGGGCGTAGAACTCGGTCGGGATATCGCCGGGTTGGCCAATTTGCTGCACATTGAGGGGAATCCCATCGATGGCGTGGCAGACGACTATTATGCTCAGGAGGAAAGTATCGATCTGTTGGGCACCGCTTCGCGCTACTTTCCGTATTACGCCCTGAGTCGTGTCGACGACGGGGCCCTCCTGGGGCAGGGGTTGCTGCGGGATCTGGCGTGGCCGGCTCGGGTGGGGCGGGCCTTGTTCTATCGGGGCGTGGCGCACCTTGTGCCGGGGACGCTACTCGAGTTTCGCGGGGACGTGCTCGAAGAGCGAGACGAGCCCGTGGCAGCGGGATGGGCCGATCGGCTCGGGCAGCGGTTGGTCGGTCGGGTAAGTCGCGTGGTCCATCGGCTGGCGGGCGCAACCGTGGAGACCCAGCTGGACTTGACCTCGCCCTATCGCTCGGTGGCCTCGCCCCTGAGTTTTATCACGCGGAGTCAGGATAGTTTGTCCGAGTTTTTTCAATTTCGTCTGGATGACCCGACGATTGGGTTGGATATCGGGTTCCACCTGGATTGAGGGTAGTTCAACGACGGTGGCAACGCAGGGGAGGGAATTAACGTGGCGATTAAAGGACAGTCCTACACCAAGACGCAGTGGATATTTGAGGAACGTCCCGTTTCGAGCGCGAAACTGAATCAATGGGATGACCGCATTGAGGCGGCGCTGGAAATGGCGTTTTTCCTGTTGAACCAGGCCTGGGGTGGCGGTAGTGGCGTATTGCGGGGAGTGAGCGCCGGAACGCTGGCGGTGACGCCTGATTCGCCGGAGAGCATGTCCGTCATCGTCGATGGAGGCTATGCCTTTGTGGAGTCCTACCCCTTTCGGTTGACGGAGGCATCGGCTGTGGCGGCGATTGTGCCGCCGACATCATTGGGGCGAATCGACCTCGTGCTGACGGATTTGTCGACCTGGGGCATTGTCGTGAAAAAGGGGCTGGAATCGGCATCGCCCGTCGCGCCCGATGTGGGGGCCGGCACCATGGCCCTGGCGGAATTGGTGTTGCGTCCGGGCATGTCGTCAATCCGGTCGATTGACGATGGGGTAAATGGGTATATCACGGATGTGCGTACCTTCCTGTAGGCCGTGATGGTCTTACAGGCGGCGCACGGGGTCAATACAAAGGAGGCATGGAAAGCTATGGGAATCGACGTAGGGGTAACGGTACTGGGCACGGTGCTTGGCGGGCTGTGGGCGACTTTCAAGGCAAGTGATCGCTATCAGCGGATGGAGCAGCGCCGATTTCGGCAGGCGCTCCTCGCACTCGAAAGTGGGGTCGAGCGGACCTATCAGGCCTATGTGAAGGCCATTAAGGCGGGGCGGGCCGATGGGCGGCTTACGGAAGAGGAGAAGGCCCGGGCACGCTCCATGGCGCGCATGCGGGCCATCAAGCTGGCGCGGGAGGAGGGCATTGATCTGCTGCGCACCATCGGGGAGGACTACATCGATGTGTGGATTGGCCGCCTTATTGGACGACGGAAAAGAATTTAGAATGGTGAATTTAGAATAGTGAATTAAATGGTCTCACCATCAGGTTGTTGACGTTGGGTGCTGATTGGCGTAGGCTGGATAAAGATAGTGGGCGGGGGCGCTTCCATTTTGGGGGGCGCCCCCGCCTTTGTTTATGCCGCGATAGGCAATCAACGCTATGACGTTGAATGGAGGATAGTGCCATGTTAGAAGACAATCCCTTACTGCACAAACGTGTATTAATCCTGGTGGGCGAAATTTATGAAGACCTGGAGTTGTGGTACCCCAAGCTCCGGCTGGAAGAGGCGGGCGCAAATGTTACGGTGGCGGGTCCCGAAGCCGGGGTGAAGTACAACGGCAAGCACGGCTACCCCTGCGTGTCGGAAGCCCGAATCGACGACATGCTGGAAGCGGATTTTGACGGACTCATCGTGCCCGGCGGCTTCATGCCCGATGTTCTCCGTCGCGACCCAGCGGTACTGAAGCTGGTGAGCGATTTTGCAGCGTCGGGAAAGCTGGTGGCGGCCATCTGTCACGCGGGCTGGATTCCCATTTCGGCGAAGGTCTACAGCGGCGTCCGGGTGACGGGTTCACCGGGGATCAAGGATGATTTGGTTAACGCCGGGGCGATTTTTGAAGACGCCGAGGTGGTGGTGGACCGACACTTTATTTCCAGCCGCCGTCCGGGCGATTTGCCAGCCTTCTGCAAGGCAATCATCGAATTCATGGCCCAAGCCTAGCCCCCGGGGACTGCACCGACGTCGTAACCCCAGGCATGTATGAATGACGTCGTGGCAAGCCGAACGTTGGTGGTGGGGGAAGTGCATCGGGGACTGCACCGACGTAGTAACCCCAGGCATGTATGAATGACGTCGTGGCGAGCCGAACGTTGGTGGTGAGGGAAGTGCATCGGGGACTGCACCGACGTAGTAACCCCAGGCATGTATGAATGACGTCGTCGCGAGCCGAGAGTTGGTGGTGAGGGAAGTAACATAGGATAGTCGGGGCCGTCCCCCTGAGGGGATGACGTGGGAGGAAACTCGTGGGACCTGTGGGACCTGTGGGTTCCTTTTTACGCTTAGGGCGGGGGTATCCAGGGAAGGTGGCGCAATGGCATCTATTCGATGATGGGCCAAGTGCATGTACTTCCTTCGCTACTTCCCGCGCACGGCGCCGATGATGCGCTCCATGTGGCTGAGGTAGTCCTTGAGCACCTTTTTCCCATCCTTCGTGATGGCGTATTCCGTTTTGGGCATGCGCCCTTCGAAGCTCTTGGTGCAACTGATGTAGTTGGCTTCTTCGAGTTTGCGGGCGTGGACGCTCAGGTTGCCGTCGGACGTATCGAGGAGGTGCTTCAGTTCGGTGAAGGTGAGCTTGTTGTTCACGGCCAGGGCGCTGATAATGGCGAGACGGGTGCGTTCGTGGACGAGGCGGTTGAGGTTGGTGGTGGTTTTCGTTTCGGGAACGACCACGGCGCTCAAGTCTCCTTTGGTGGTAGTTCTTGCTTTCGCTTTTCGAGCCGTATTGCCAGCCATGATTCCTTTTCCTTTTTTTTAGCCGCCGTAGCGGAAATGAACGATAGTACCGGCGATGATGTGGAGGCCGCCGAAACCCAGCACCATCGCGAATTCTCCCACCGGATCGGCGATGGCAAAACTCCGGGAACCCCACAGGGTCCAGAAGAGGGTGGCCATGCCCAGGGTCATCATGGTCCCGCCCATAACGGGGAGTACCTTGACCGAGAGCGCACCACCCGCGACGACGCCCGTGCCGTAAAGCAGGAGCCACATGCCGGGCATGAACGCCTTGAGACCGAGCTCATAAAACATTTCCGTGAGGAAGACGCCCGCAAGGACCGCCGGTGCCAGATTGAAGGCAAAACGCAGGGCGGCGCGGTGGGTGCTCGGTCCATCATGGCGACGCATCTTGGCCCACGTGGCGATGAGTCCCACCAGACAGCCAAGGCAGGCGACCGCGAGCCAGACGAACAGCCACCAATCCCGGGAGTGATGCATTCGTGCTACCTGACCACCCGCCAGGGCAATAAAACCCATGGCGACCATGCCTTTGCCGGAAATGCCCGTAAAGGGGCTGGAGCGCTCCATGGTCTCCCGGATAAACGAGAGATTGTCCATGGCGCGCGCATGGAGGGCGATAGGGGCATTTTCTTCGAAGTCTTCCACCGTCACAATCCTTTCACCGGTTTTCTTTCCCTATTTTACAACGAAATGGTTTTTATGACAAGAGCTTGGTGTTATAAAGCACAGCAGCTTCCTTTGTAACACAAAGAGGCTGGGTAGTGCTGCGGGGTAGCGCCATCTCTCCGATGAAATACAGAGGAATCCAGGTAGGCATCCGTACCGCGTGATCGCATTCACGTCGGGTAATTGAAATCCCGGAGCAAGTCTTTCCATTGGTTTCGCATGGGTTAATTTTCCGGCGGAAGCTGGCCCCGCCCGCCAGGATTCTGTTCACTGGCGAACGATGGTCTCATCCAGATTCAGAATTACCCGTGCTGTCAGCGCCCAGGCGGCAAGGTCGGCCGGGTCCAGATTCGTCCCGTTGTTGTCGCCAACGATGTCTTGGGGATGGAGGACACCTTCGGCAATGCGCACGCGTTGCGCGTCGAGGAAGGTCGCTAAGGTATCAATCTCAGCCACTTCGGGCGCGCGGGTGATGCAGCGGCGGAAGGCATAGGCAATACGGCTGCGGTCATCGTCCCCACCATGGGTCAGCGTTGTCTCCGCCAGATGAATGGCCGACGTGTTGAACACCGGTTCATTCAAGAGCGTCAGGGCCTGCAGGGGGCTGTTGCTCCGTTCGCGACCAGTACAGGGCGCATCGCCCGACGGCGTGTCAAAGACCTGGAGTGCCGGATAGGGCACACTGCGGAAACGGAAGGTGTAGAGGGCACGGCGATAGGCCTCGGGGCCTTCATCGGTGTCCCAGGTCTTGGGGCCGTAACTCGCCGGGGGTAGGAACAGGAAGTCCGGTGCCGGTGGGTTCACACTGGGGCCGCCCACCTCGGGATTCAGGAGTCCACTGGCGGCCAGGGCGATATCGCGCACCGTTTCGCCCTCGACGCGGAATCGGGCACCCCGTGCGAGGAGGCGGTTGTAGGGGTCTCGCTCCCGCAGCGTGGCGTCCACCATAGAGGCCTGTCGGTAGGTGGCGGACGTGACGATACGGCGGTGGAGATCTTTCACGTTCCAGCCAGAGTCCATAAAGGTCGTTGCAAGCCAATCGAGTAATTCGGGATGGCTCGGTGGGTCGCCCTGCATACCAAAATCCGCCGTGGTGGATACAATACCCACGCCGAAATAACGCTGCCAGACGCGGTTCACGTAGGCCCGCGCCGTCGTGGGTGCCTCGGGGGACACAAGCCACTTGGCGAAACCGAGTCGGTCCGGCGCGCCTTCCAGGTGCAGGGGATTCAGGAACGCAGGCACCCCAGGAGTCACCGCTTCCTGTGGACTTAAAAAGTCGCCTCGGTCCAGCCGGTGGGTCACGCGGGTGTCGTCTCGTTTTGCCAAGGCCAACTGGGTCGTGCCATCGGGCGTGCCCAGCCAGAGTCCGTCGATGCGTTGGTTCAGACGTGCCAGTTCCGGAACCGTCGTGCGCCAATAGCTGAACAATTGGGTCTCTTCCGCTTCGGTCCATGAATCTTTTTTGACCAGGGCGGCAATGGCCAGGGGCAGGGTAAGCTTCGGGACGGTCTCCCCGTTGGTCACGCTAATGCGAAATCGTCCAATGTTGTTGGTCTGGTTGTCGTCGCTGTTCCACCCGCCATGGAGCTGGCCCATGCGGATGGCAATGGTGGTTTCCGGCGTAAGGGCCAACGGTTCAGCCAGGGTAAAAATGGCCTGTTGGGATTGATTACGGCGACCGGGATCGATGTCCGTCGTCCATGCTGTATTACCATCGCCGTCGATGGCCATATCGATGGGGCCGGTATAGCGCACCGTATCGCCCTTGTCGGGGAACTCGATACCGAGGACCCGGCGGGGCGGGTTGACACTGGCGACGGCCGACGCAATCTTCGCGGGGGCCCATTTGTCATATTGGGCAATGGGCGTATCGTCCGTGGTGGTGCGCATTTCCATTTCAGAAAGGGCACAGCCACCATAGACCGAGCGGCCGGGACCACTACGGGGCAGGTTGGGGTCGGTGAGTAATTCCAGGCGGATAGCGGTGATTTTATCGAGGCCACTTTTCGTCGTCATCTTGGGCCAGAAGCGGGTGGGCGCATAGCCCTGGGCCAGGTAGGAGCCATCGCCCACGGGCAGACACTTCTGGCCGCCCGCCGAAGAGTCATCCATGGTGAAATCAAGCACTTCCCATGCAGGCTCCGAATCTTTTCGGGCCTCCGCGACCCAGGCCATCATTTCGTCCCGCCAATGGTGTCGGTCCGCCTTGATTTCATTTTCGATGGTGTTGACAAGGTTCAGGATTTCGTCCCGCTGCTTTTTTTCTTCGTCCGAATAGACGGTGATGCAGGCCTCATAGGAATTGTTGAGGAAGGCCATCATCTGGTAATACTCGGTGTGGGTCAGGGGGTCATACTTATGGGTGTGACACTGGGCGCAGGCGACGGTTAGCCCGAGCACGGCACGGCCCACCAGATCCATGCGGTTAAACTGGGCCTCCATGCGGAACTGTTCCGGGTCGATGCCTCCCTCCTCATTAATCATGCTGTTGCGCAAGAACCCCGTGGCAACCCGTTGTTCCTGGGTGGGGTTGGGAAGGCGGTCGCCCGCGATTTGTTCGATGATGAATTCATTGTACGGCTTGTTCTCATTGAAGGCGTTGATGACCCAATCGCGCCATGCCCAGACCTGCCGGGGCTTGTCCTTTTCAAAACCATCGGAGTCTGCATACTGCGCCGCATCGAGCCAATGGCGTGCCCAGTGTTCCCCATAGTGGGGTGAGGCCAGGAGGCCTTCGACGACACGCTCATACCAATCGGCGGACGGGTCATTGGTGACGCGGTCAATTTCTTCCAACGTGGGGGGCAGCCCCGTGAGATCGAGGCAGAGTCGACGCAGGAGGGTCAGCCGATCCGCTTCCGGCGCGGGCGTCAGGCCCTCGGCATGGAGACGGGCCAGAACGAATTCGTCCACGTCATTGCGGGGCCATTCCGTGTTTTCAATCGTCGGGACTGCGACATGCATGGGTTTTTCGAAGGCCCAATGCTTCGTCCGTGGTGCGCCCTCGGCAATCCACCTGCGAATCAGGTCGACTTGCTCCGGCGTGAGGGCATCGGCCACTTCGGGGGGCGGCATGCGATCTTCCGGGTCCGTTGCCGTGATGCGGCGCAGCAGTTCACTTTCTTCCGGCTTCCCCGGCACGACGACCGTCGATGCGGGGTCTTCGGTTGGCACATCCAGGCGAAGTTTTGCTTTGCGGGCTTTGTCGTCCGGACCGTGACACTGAAAACAGGCCCCACTGAGTAGCGGGCGAATCTGGGATTCATAGGAGACGGTGTTTTCGGAAAAAGTCGGAAACGCGAGCAATAGCCCAGTAACGACGATGAGTAAATTTCTGTACAACACGACGACAACAATCCTCTCTCAACCAGGGTGTAGCAGACCATCATCCAGTGTACTCTGTCATGCCGAAGGCTGCAAACCGGACGTGGGGCACCGCAAGGCGTCCTTTTCATCAGGGGGATAGACATTGTCGCTCGCCCCGGCGCGTCGGTGACCTGTCACAGGGCGCACGAGGGCAAATCACGATTCCCGAAACCAGCTTTGTTTTATTCCCGCGAAGTTTGCAATGTGGCAATGTCTGGACAAGGTTTGTCTCGGGCCATTGCTCTATGATGACGCGTAATTATCCGGAGGCTCCCTTCTTTGGGGTCGCTACCTTTCATCTATACCGGAACGAAGACGACGCTGATGTTGTGCCACTCGGTTTTCGCGCCGGCAATTGCTAAGAAAGTGCAGGTTTACATGGGGTTTTCCAAGGCCGCAGTTCCCCTATTGTTGGTCCTCGCCGGTTGTGGCACGGTCCACCCGGAGAAGGATTTCGCGCGGGCGGGCACCCTGATACGGGAGCGTACCGGTGCCGAAGGGGTCTATACACCGGGAGAAGAAGACGTCACCTTGGGTCTTATCGAATCCCGTCTCGCCGACGGCCTCACGGCTGCCGAAGCGGTGGATATCGCCCTGTTGAACAACAAGTTGTTTCAGTCCCAGTTTCATGAGATCGGCGTATCCCGTGCCGATGTGGTCCAGTCCGGCCTCTTTGCCAATCCCGCCCTTTCTTTCAGTGCCCGTTTTCCATCGGGGGGTGGTCGGGCCAACCTCAGTTTTGGTCTCGCCCAGGAGATCGTCGATCTCTGGCAGATGCCCGTGCGCAAACGCATCGCGAAAAAGCACCTCGAAAACACGGTTTCCAATGTGGTCGCCCTGGCTATCGATCTGGCCACCCGCACCCAGCAGGGTTATGTGCAGATTCGTGTCTTGGAAGAGCGCAAAACAATCGCCCGGGACAATCTTGCCTTACTGCGGGGTTCCGAAGAATCCGCGTCGCGACGTTTTGATGCCGGGGAAACCTCGGTGCTGGACGTGAACCTCGTCCATGCGGAAGTCCTTGCGGCAACCATGGGCCTGGAGGCCCTCGACGCAGAACAGGCCGTGCAGCGGGCAGCCTTTCATCGCCTCCTCGGGTTGAGCCGCAATCAGCAGCTTAGCCCCCTGACCGACTCCCTTCCCGTGGGGACACCGGAAATCGCAGACGACGAGGGACTCATTACCCGGGCCCTCGATGCACGCATTGACCTCAATGCGGCCGCTGCGGGACTGGATGCAGCGGAGGCGGCTATTGCCAAAGAGCGTCTGGCCGCGTTGCCAAGTTTGTCGGTTGGCGCGGAAGGGGAACGAACCGATACCCGTGGCCCCAACGCCCTGACGCCGTTGCCGACGGCGGTCGCGGCGTTGTCCGCTCGGGACCGGGTGATCCAGCGTATGACCGACCAGCGACAGCGGGCCTTTGATCGGAGTCAATCCATCGATTTCCTCTTGGGGCCCAGCCTTCAGGCCACCTTGCCGCTCTGGGATGGTAACCGCGCCCAGATTGCAAAAGCCCGGTATAAATTCATACAGAAAGAAAAGGAATACGCCGACCTCGTGCTCGGGGTCGTCCAGGAAGTGACCCAGGCCAATGCACGGGCCCGGTCTGCCGCGGCCCTGCTCCGCCTTTCCCGAGACGAAGCCTTGCCCCTGGCCGCGCAAAATGTGGAGACGGCCCGCCGGGTCTATGAGGCGGGCGAAGCGAGTATTGTGGCGCTCCTCCTGGCCCAACAGAACTACAACGTGCAGCGTGAGGCGAATGTCCAATACGCGGGTGACTATGCGACGGCCTCTTTCGAATTGGAGCGCGCCCTGGGTGGCTCCCCAAGCCCCGAATCAACAGACGACGAAGAAGGGGCCGAGTAAGGTCATGGACGATCTAAACACGTCAACTCCGCAGGCCGACGGCGGGGACAAGGAAGCACCCACACGGGGCGCGGGTGTGTTGAATCATGCCACCGCGATTCTGTTTCTCTCTCTTGCGGTCTGCCTCGCTGGTATTTATGCGGCCTACCGGATGCCCGCCTCCGTCTTCCCCCAGACCGATTTTCCACGGGTCGTCGTGCTGGTGGACAACGGCGTCATGCCCGCAGACGAGATGATGGCCACCATTACCCGGCCCATCGAACAAGCCATGAAAGAAATTCCGGGAACCATCAATGTCCGCTCTGCGACGGGGCGGGGCTCCACCGAAATTAATGTGTTTTTCAAGTGGGGCACCGACACGATACAGTCAGAACTCTACGTGCTCGGTCGTCTGGCCCAGATTCGCAACACCCTCCCGGCGACGGCGGAGTATGCCGTACATCGCCTGACCTTTTCGTCCTTCCCCGTCATGGGTATCAGCCTGACGAGCGATCAGCGGGATATCACCGACCTCTGGCAACTGGCAGAATACGAGATTAAACCGAGATTGCTGCGGATTGCCGGAACGGCCCGGGTCAACATCGTTGGTGGCCGTGAACCCGAGTATCAGGTGGTGGTGGACGGGGCCAAACTCGATGCCCACCAACTTTCTCTGGGCCAGGTCTGCGCCGCCATCGCCCAGACCAACGCCTTCACACCGGCCGGCCTGCACGAGGAAAACAAACAGCTCTATCTCGTGGTGGTCGATGGCCGCGTGCAGGGCCCCGCCGCCCTGGGCGACATTCCGATTGGCCGGGCCGGTGAATCGCCCCTTTATGTGAAGGACGTGGCGACGATAGAGCGCAACGCCGCGCCCCAGTTTAATTTGGTCACGGCAGACGGTGTCGACGCCGTGTTGCTGAATGTGTACAGCCAACCCGATGGGAATACCGTCGGTATTGCCCAGGGTCTTGAAACGGAAATCGCCGCCCTCCGGGAAAGCCTTCCGGGCGACACACGTCTCGCACTTTTCTATGACCAATCCATCTTTGTCCGCGAAGGGCAGCGCAGCGTTTGGGACAGTATCGGTTTCGGCTTGCTCCTGTCGCTGGTTGTGCTTTATCTCTTTCTGCGCAATGGTCCCACCACCCTTGTTGCGGTCATCGCCATTCCGGTCTGCCTCTTGTTGACCCTGGGCTGCATGTATGTCATGGGGTACAGCTTTAACCTCATGACCCTCGGGGGTATCGCCGCCGCCATTGGCCTCATCATCGACGATGCCATCGTGGTCGCCGAGGCCATGCACACCAAGATTGCGGCGGGCCATCCCCTGCGAGAGGCTATCGGGCGTGCCGTGAGTGAGGTGGGTCCGGCCCTGGTGGGCAGCACCCTGACCCCGGTTGCCGTGTTTTTGCCCCTGGCCTTGCTGGATGGCGTGCCCGGCGTATTCTTTCGCGCCCTGGCCTTCACCATGGCGACTTCCCTGCTCCTTTCTCTGCTCCTGGCGGTTACCCTGACCCCCGTGCTCGGGTCCTTACTCCTGCGGGGTCACCAGAGCGCCCCGGCAGACGAACTGGAGCAAGGCGGCGTGATCTTGCGTCGTCTCATTGCCTTTTATGAGCGCGCCGTGCGTCAGGCCATGGCCCACACCCGGCTTGCCGCCGTGGGCGCCCTGGCCGTCATTGCGCTGGCTGCGGTGGGTTTTCGCAGCCTGGACTCGGAGTTTTTGCCGCCCATGGACGAAGGGGCCTTCGTCCTCGATTACTTCAGCCCGCCGGGGTCCAGCCTCACCGAAACAGATCGCATGCTTCGCCATGTCGAGGAAATTCTCCAAGCTACGCCCGAGGTGGAGAGTTATTCCCGTCGGACGGGTGCGCGTCTGGCCCTGGCCATTGCCGAACCCAACACGGGTGACATTCTGGTGAAGCTGAAGCGAAGCCGAAGCCGGAGCACGAGCGACGTAGTTGACGCCATCCGTGGGCGCGTCGAAAACGCCGAGCCCGCCCTCAGCATCGAGTTTGCCGGCGTCCTTGGCGATCTTATCGGTGATTTAACGTGGTCGCCGGCACCGGTCGAGATTAAGCTGTACAGTTCCGACGTAGATGCGTTGAAAGATCTGGCGCCCCGCATTGCGGCGGCCATTGAATCTGTGCCCGGCGTGGTAGACGTAAACGACGGCCTCGTGGTGGCCGGGCCCTCGGCGACGTTTCAGGTGCGAACCGATGACGCCGCCCGGGCGGGATTTACCGCGACGCAAATTGGCAGTGAGATGGCAACGGCCCTGCTCGGTAACCCGGTCTCCTATGTGCTCGAAGGGGACCGCATTGTCCCCGTGCGCGTCGTGGTGGACGCCAAAGAGCGGGAGCGTGAACGGGCCATCAATGGAATGGCCCTCCGTTCGGGGGACGGTACCCGGGTTACCCTCGGCCAGGTGGCCACGCTCAAACATACCCCGGGCCTTCTTGAAATGCACCGGGACGACCAGCGTCAACTGATTGCCGTGTCGGCGCGCTTCTCGGGTATCGATTTCGGCTCGGGCATCGCCGCCATCCGCGCGGTCATCGCACGGGAGGTGGTGCTCCCACCCAATGTAACCCTCGAGTTTGGTGGCTTGTATCAGCAGCAGCAGGAATCTTTCTACAACCTGACCCGGGTCCTGGTCATGGCGGTCTTCCTGGTCTTCACCGTACTGTTGCTCGAATTCCGCACCATCATCCATCCCATCGCAATTGTCAGTGGGGCCTTGCTCTCCCTCTTCGGCGTGGTGGCCGCACTGTGGCTCACCGGAACGTCCCTCAACATCGTCTCCTTCCTCGGTGCTATCATCGGCTTTGGTATCGTAGCGAAAAACGGCATTCTTATGCTCGACTTTGTGGACCAACTCCGACACCGTGGTTACTCCCTGGAGGAAGCCCTGGTCCAATCGGGACGGCGGCGCTTGCGTCCCGTGTTGATGACTTCCCTTACCGCCTTTCTCGGCCTTCTGCCCCTCGCCTACGGTATCGGTGCGGGGGCCGACATGCTTCGCCCCCTGGCCATTGGCGTCATCGGTGCGCTGTGCGTATCCCTGGTACTTTCCCTTATCGCAACCCCACTGGTCTACTACGTGTTGACCAAAACATTCCAGAGGTCCACATGAGACGCTACGCAACGATTTCCCCCTGGCTCTTCACCCTGAGTCTCAGCGCGTTGCTCTGGGCACCCGGCTGCACGGGTCCTGCCAGCGATGGAGGCGACGGGAGCGAAATGCCGCCCGTAGCCGTCACCGTGGTTGTGGTGCAACCGGTCACGCTCCAGCCGACCTTGGATGGGATTGGCACCCTCATCGCTCCGCCGGAGAAGACCGCCATGCTGTCGCCACAAGTGGGCGGCTACGTGAGCGGGGTGCCCGTCGTTGAAGGGGCCCAGGTCCACGCGGGCGACCCCATCGTGCAACTGGACACCCGTCTGGTCCAGAGTGAACTGAATAAGGCCACGGCCGCCGCGGACGAAGCCCGGGCCAACCTGGCGTTGTTAAAAAAAGGCCCCCTGCCCGCCGAAGTGGAAGCCGGTCGTCAGGATGTGCGCAACGCCGCCGCCACGGCCGAGGCCCGCAGGGGGAAACTTAAGGCCCTGGAAGAACTTCAGAAACATGGCGAAATTTCCGACGTCCAATACGGACAGGCCCAATCCACCGCTGCCGAGGCCGAAGCCGCACGCCTCGCCGCCGCCGAGCGCTTCAAGCTGCTTCAATCGGGCAGTCGCCCCGAGGCCGTGGCCCAGGGCGAAGCCCAACTCAAGCTCGCCGAATCCGAGCGGGATATGTGGGCACTCAAGGTGGCATTGTGCACCATCACCGCGCCTATTGAGGGCACCGTAACCCAGCTTCCGGTCCGCCAGGGCATGTCGGTCGATCCCCAAACCAATGTGGCGACCATTCAGGACCTGTCCACCCTCTATGGACGGGTTCGCGTGCCGGCCGCGCAACTCATTCATCTGACCGTGGGCGCCGATGCCCAGGTTACCCTCGACGGTGCCCGTGCATCGGTCCATGAGGGCACCGTTCAGCGCATCGGTGCGGAGGCGGGTGCCACCACGGGCGACGTGGAAGTGCTGGTGGCCCTGAGCAACGAGGGTGGCGCATTCCGGCCCGGCCTCGGTTGTCGTGTGCATCTGGCCCTGGCACCCATTCCCGATGCCCTCGCCGTTCCCCCGGCGGCCATCACCGATCGCAATGGCCAGGCTGTAGTAACCATCGTGGAGGGCGGTAAAGCCTTCCAGCGCGACGTCCAGACCGGTGTCCAAACCACCGACGCCATCCAGGTCATCGACGGTGTCTCCCCGGGGGATACCATCGTAACCCGAGGCGGATACGCCCTCCCCGATGGGTGCCCTGTGGAGATCGTGACGGAATAGGTGGCGGCGAAGGCGTGATGGGTTTCGTGTGAATCGAAGAGCTCCCGCGTAGCGATTCCATGGCCTTGGTGGCCCT
>CAXBPH010000072.1:0-27812 GCA_963977445.1 uncultured bacterium
GGGGGGACGTACCGCCGCAAGCAAGCCCGCAGCGAAGAAAGGCACTCGGCGGCCACCAAGCCTGCTCCTACAAACGGAGAACCGCCACAACGCGGGGGTATGTCCCGAACGGGGTAGAACTCAAAGACCCAGCCCCCGTGCCAACCGCCTAGACCAAACCGATTACCCCAGTCGGGACAGACCCACGCCCGTTCGTGCCTTCCGCTGTATCGAGCCACCCTGTTCGCCCGAAAAACACGACCACCACCTCGGGTTCACCTGCGTGGGCCCGTCCCCACACGTGGGGACGCCCCTCAGCTATTCCCTTTATCAAAGGCATCAAAGAGGTCTTGGGGAATACGGGCGGCACGGCCCGTTTCCAGGTTCAGCAGCATGACGCGGTGGGTCGCGTGGGCACAGCAGGCGTCGCCGATGGAAATATCGGCCTCCAGGTTCATGGTGGCGCGACCTAACTTCGTGCACCACATAGTCCCGACGGGCTCGTCGTAGAGGGTGATGGATTTCTTGTAGGTGATATGGGTCGAGGCCAGAATCGGAGCCACACCTTCATCCATAAAGCGCTTGATGGGGTAGTATTGGCGGAGCAAATCCATACGGAGATCTTCCAGCCAGCGGACGTAGACCTGGTTATTTACGTGGCTGGCGAAATCGATATCGTAGGTCTGCACCTTGAGGGGAAGGGTCACCCCCAAGGGGCGGTGGTGGGCTTGGGCGTCACGCATGATTCGTCCGTTTCTGTTGTGAATTCAAGGGGCTTTCCCTCGATGGCATCAACGCCCCACGTGCTTCATAGCACGGGCCATCTCCACTTTGCTTTCCCGCTCTTTGATGGTGTCTCGTTTATCGCGGACGTTCTTACCGCGACCGAGGCCGAGTTCGATCTTGACCATGCCCCGTTTGAAGTACACGCTCAAGGGCACCAGCGTCAAGCCCTTTTCGGCAATGCGCTGGGCGAGCTTTTCGATCTCCCGCTTGTGCATGAGCAACTTGCGGGGCCGTTCGGGCTCGTGATTGTGTATGTTACCCATTCTATAGGGCTCAATATAGGCCCCCACAAGGAACAGTTCGCCGCTCCGTCGGATGTCGGCGAAACTGTCCTTCAGGGTCATGGTACCGGGTTCGCGGAGGGACTTCACCTCCGTGCCCACGAGAACAATGCCTGCCTCGAAGGTATCGAGGATTTCATAGTTCCGCCGGGCCATCCGGTTTTGCGCTATCTTTTTTTCACCCATAATAATTTGTGCCTGATTTAGTTTTAAATCGTATTGGTCGTGCCTCGGGGGACGTCATTTTCACCCGTCCGACACCGTATAGTACGGCCGCATTACGACCTCATTCCGCTTAGTGCCTGCGGGGTCCCCAGGAGGGTCCTTCACACGCAAGACTGATGCGCGGCAGTTTGCGCTCTTCACCCGACTCCATGGAGAAGGTGTAGAGGCTCTTCTGCCCGTTGCGGGTGGAGCTGAATATAATGTGCCGTGAATCGGCCGACCAGCTGGGCGATTCATTGCTGCCCTGGCTGTTGGATATACGCTGTGCATTGGAGCCATCGGCACCCATGATGTAAATCTCGAGTCCGTCACCCTTCTTCTCAGCCACATAGGCAATATACTTGCCATCGGGCGACCAGGCCGGGTCATAGGAGCTGCCGCCCTGGAAGGAAAGGCGCTTTGCATCTTCGCCATTCACATCCATACTAAAGACCTGGGGACTGCCTGCACGGTCACTTACAAAGGCAATATGCGTACCATCAGGGGAGAAAACCGGGGAGGTTTCCACGTCACGGTTACGGGTAAGACGGCGAAGATTGGAGCCATCGGCGTTACGAAGATAGATTTCGTTGTTGCCGTCCTTACTGAGCACCATGCCCAGCGTGTTGCCATCGGGCGACCAGGCCGGTGCGATATTCAGACCCACTTCTTTCGACACGGGAACAGATTTACCGGTCATCCGATCGAAGACATACAGGAACGTGTAGCGGTCTTTGTAGGAGAGATAGGCAATCTTGTTGCCGTCGGGGGAAATCTTGGGTTTGATGGAGATGGAGTTGTGCTTGGTTACCTGCTGCACATTGGCACCATCATAATCGGCCACATAGATCTCTTTGCTGCCCGTTGCACCGGCGCTGAAACAGATTTCTGAAGTGCCGATGCCGGCGGTACCTTCCAGATTTCGGATGATTTCTTCCGAAAAGTGGTGGGCGGCCAGGCGCGGGAACTTCTTGTCCACTTTCAGCTGCAGGCCGAAGACCTGGTTCAACGTGGCCAGATCAAAGAGACGGAACTCCGTGACCAGCTGATCGCCATCCTGAACCAGATTGCCAAAGACCAGGTGCTCCGCCTTGGTGGAGGCCCACATGTCCCGATTCAACTTGGTCGCATCGGGGTCGAGGGCGGTAAATCCAACGGGATATTTCTCCGCAGGAAGGACGTTGAACAGTCCTGAGAAGGCCAAATCGTCGGCAACGACCTGGGCCAATTCGGTGGCCAGCGACGTCAGCGCGGGATCGGCCGCAGCGCACGGCGGCACGGCAATGGGAATACGAGTATCGACCCGATTGGGATTACCAAAGATCTCGACCTGCGCGTTCGCCAGTTGCGATACGAGTAGCAGTGCGCAAAGCACCGTCAGGGTATGCCACATGTTGTGTTTCAAAATTTTCTCCTCTTGACCTTAAGGTATCGCTCTAAATACATACACGACGTATTGTTCCGGTTCATTAAAATCCTCCGGGAAGGGAGGGAACGGCACAACCGCCTTGATTGCGCTGATGCATGACGCATCCAGGGCCTTTTGGGTTGTGCCTTCCAGTATATTCGGTTCGGACATCAAGTCACCATCACTGGTCACATAAAAGCCAACCTTGATGGTCTCGCCTTCTGCGCCCAGACTTATACCAGCGGGCAAGACCCAAGTACGATCGACCTTGCGTTTCACGTTAGCGGCCCATCCCCGAAGGGCATTGGGCAATTGGGCGTCTTCTACGCCCTGGGTTACCGGACCTTTATTCTTTGCCAGCGCTTCCAGCTTTTTCTTCTCCTCCTCCGCCGCCATTTTCTTCTTCTCCTCCTCCAGCTTTTTCTTCTCGTCTTCCTTCTTCTTCTCTTCGGCCATTTTCTTTTTCTCGTCTTCCTTCTTCTTCTCCTCCTCTAATTTCTTTTTCTCCTCCTCCTTCTTTTTCTCCGCCGCCATCTTAGTCTTCTCTTCCTCCAGGCGCTTCTCTTCCACCAATTTCTTTTTCTCTGCCTCGGCCGCCTCCTGCTTCTTCTTCACCTCCGCCTCTTTCTTTTTCAGCGCCTCTTTTTCCCGCACGGCCAATTCGGTGGGTGATTCCGGTTTCTCCACGGGCGGCGTGGGCTTTTCTACCGGCTTCTCCATAGGCTTCTCAACCGGTTTTTCCGGTTCGGGCTTGGGAGGCTCGACTTTGGGCTCTGGAACAGGCTCCGGCTTCGGTGGCTCTGGCTTTGGGGGCTCTGGCGTCGGCACCGGGGGCGAATTCTCTACCACTTCCCTCGGGGCCACATCGGAGACTGCCTCCGACATCTGCTCGATAGTTACGGTAAAAACCTCAGGCGGCTTTGTTTTCGGACGCCAGTTAAAATAACCAAACAAGATCACCACGAGCAACACGTGGGCCAATATAGAGCCGAGTAGTGCATACCGTAGCCGTGGGCGATAGATCGTGGAGCGCCAATATTGTTCGAATCGATTGTCTATCACGTGTCAAAACAAACCTACGTTGGTGGTGGTATATGGTGTCTGCCGCGCTACAAAATGTGGTGGAACGATTCCACCCCATACCCTGCATAGTATACCGCGTCTATGGCCGGAGGTTCCATAAATGGGTATTTTGTCGGCGGACCAGCTCCGGTCACTGGCTGCCCGGATTATACAGTCTTGCCCGCTCGTTTACATCCTCGCTCCGCCTCCGCTACAATGCGGCCCATGCGCCGCTCCTACCACGATTTGCCCGCCCGTTCGGGTCTGGGTCTGACCCATATATACGTCCGCACCCTGTTGGCCTATCTTCTTGCCATGGGCGGGCTCTGGATCCTTGGTCTTGAAGGCATTTACGGTCATCCTACGCCCTTTTACGCCCTGTTTGCGCCCGTAATGCCCACCTTCTCGGCCCTGGGATGGCAACTCCCCTGGATTGGGGTAGTTCTACTCGGTTTCGCCGCGTTTCGTCATTTCCTCCTTCCCCGTCTCCAAAATGACGCCCCCATGCCGCCGAAGACCGTCTGGCGGTATCTACTGGGCATTTTTATCTTCGCCGTCCTCTTTTCCGCTGCAATCGCCATGATTCGGGGCGGATTCCATGGAATCGAGCAGGCCTACAGCCGACAGGCCTATGAATATATTGGTGATATTGGTAAAACCCGGAACATCCAACAACTATTCGAGCGCTACCACGAAATTCACCCCTATCTTTCCATGCACGCCAAGGTCCACCCCCCCGGCCCCATTGCCCTCTTGTGGTTTATGTCCTATTTCGTGGGCACCACCCCGGCCGCCTTGTCCGTTGCCACTATTCTCTTCAGTTGTACCGCCTTATTTCCTCTTTTTTTCTGGACCCGGCTCCTGACCAACCAACGCACGGCCTTTCTCGCGTGTGTCTGCTACAGCCTGGTCCCCTCCATCGTGCTTTTCACGGCCACCAGCGCCGACGCCCTCTTCACGCCCTTCACGCTCACGACCCTCTATCTCTTTGAACGGGCTATCCGGCAGAATTCCGGGCGAATGGCCCTGCTGGCAGGCATCGGCTATGGCCTGATGATCCTGCTCAAGTTCTCTCTCATCGGAATGGGTGCCTATTTCGGGCTGGTGGGCCTGTGGATGTTGTGCCGCGAAGATACCCGGCGCAACGTCATCCAGACTGCCGTGGTCATGGCCGTTGGCGTGGCCGTAGTGCTTGGGGGCGTCTATTGGTGGTCCGGCTTTAACGTGGTGGACACCTTTCACCTGGCAAAACAGCAATTCGATACGGACCAGATGCATCTGGACGAACTCTCCCCCCGGCTGCCCGCGTGGACCTACCGCATCCTGAATCCCGCGTGCTGGTTCTTTTTTGCCGGCATTCCCGTATCCGTGTTGGCCATTCGGGAATTTTTCAGTGGCGAAGAGGAGACCAAGGTTCGTTGGCGCATCTTTTTCCTCATGCTACTGGTGCTCAACCTGCTCTACCTGGCCCGGGGCGAAGGAGAGCGCTCGGCGCTGTACCTTTTTCCCTTCCTGGTGATACCGGCCGCCCACTATCTCGGGCGCGCATTGAACCGACAGACAAACAACCCCGGCCCCCTGGTGGCGACGGTGGTCTTCCTGGCCCTCCAGTGCTGGTTCGTTGAGACGGCCTTCTATACCTATTGGTGAAATACCCGTAAAGGCAAGATGGCCCCAGGCCACCTGCCGATGAGGCGAGCTTTGCATGTGGCGTGACAAAAAAGTTTCGGTCATCTTCCCCACCTACAACGAAAAAGACTCCATCCGCGCAGCGATTGAAGACTTCTTTGCGTCGGGTTACGTGGACGAAGTCATCGTCGTCAACAATAATGCTGCCGAAGGTACCGATGAAGAGGTGGCTCACACCGATGCCCGGCTGGTCTATGAGACTGCCCAGGGTTACGGCCGCGCCATCTGGAAAGGCCTGGAGGAGGCGGAGGGAGAACTCCTCATTATTGCAGAACCTGACGGCACCTTTTCTGGCAATGATGTCATAAAACTGCTCGCCTTCAGCGACGACGTGCCGGTCGTTTTCGGCACCCGGACCGCCCGGGAGTTTGTCTGGGACGGCGCAAATATGGGCATATTCCTGAAGTGGGGTAACTACGCCGTAGGGAAGCTCATGGAGTTTCTCTTCAACACCACCTTTCTCAGTGATGTGGGCTGCACCATGCGACTCCTCCATCGCGACGCCTACGAAAGCATCCGACCACAGTTCTCCATTGGCGGCTCCCACTTTGGTCCCCAATTGATGTTGCTGGTCATACTCAACGGATTTTCCTTTGTGGAGATACCGGTCAACTACCGCAAACGGGTGGGCCATTCATCGGTAACGGGCAGCTTCTTTCGGGCCTTTACGCTGGGCTGCCAGATGATTCTGCTTATCCTTCGCTATCGCCTGGGTTCGTGGCTCGGCTTCCTTCCCCGCGTCCCCCCGACGCCCTGAGTTTGACTTTCAAAAAATACGATGGTATAGTCTGTTCACGTCTTGACAGATCCTTGGGCCGTGCTGTGCCTGCACATAGCATGGGACTACCTACCGTAGTTTTAATGGAATCGGTTAAGGGGTATGCGGGTTACAGAAAGTTGATTGTCCCAGAAAGGTCTCTATCCACGCGTGCCGATTTATCCACGAGAAGTTGTTGCGGAAGTCCTGGCGGCCAACGATATAGTCCAGGTAATCGGCACCCATGTGGAACTGAAAAACGCGGGCGGTGGTCGAATGAAGGCCCTCTGTCCCTTCCATCGTGAGAAGACCCCTTCCTTCGTTGTTAATCAGGATCGCCAGTCTTATCATTGCTTTGGCTGCGGCAAAGGCGGGGATGCCCTCAGCTTTATTATGGAGCAGGAAGGGCTGCACTTCACAGAAGCCCTGCAATCATTGGCTGATCGCGGAAACGTTCGGTTGCCCGCCGTTTCGGAAGCCTCGCTGGAGCGGGATGGCCTGCGCATACAATTATTAGCGTTTAATAAGAGCGCCAGCAAGTTTTACCAGAATATATTGAGTCACCCCACACGGGGACAGAAGGGACGGACCTATCTCGAAAGCCGCGCACTGAAGGACGAAACGATTGAACGTTTTGGCCTGGGCGTTATCCCGGATGAGTGGTCCCTCTTGTTTGAAGCTGCCCAGAAGAAAAAGACCCCGACAGCGGTATTAGATGGTAGCGGCCTCGTTAAAATTGGTGAGCGCGGCAATTATTACGACTTGTTTCGTGACCGGCTCATCATCCCGATTAAAGATGTATCGGGCAATGTGGTTGCCTTTGGTGGCCGCGATCTGGGCGACAGCCCGGCAAAATACATAAATTCGCCGGAAACGGCTATCTATCGGAAGAGCAAGACGCTCTACGGGCTCCATGAAGCCCGGGACGCCATGCGCCAGGAAAAATTCGTAATTCTCGTTGAGGGCTATTTTGACGCCCTCCGTTGTTTTGATGCCGGCATTGAAAACGTCGTTGCCACCTGTGGCACGGCCCTCACATCGGAGCAAGCCTCGTTGATTCGACGCTATGTGCCCGAGGTCGTGTTGGTGTATGACGGTGATGCTGCGGGCATCCAGGCGGCCATGAAAGGCACGGGTGTCTTAACGGCAGCTGGACTTTCGGTCCGCGGCATGGCCTTGCCCGACAACCAGGATCCGGACGACTACGTCCGGCACCAGGGTGTCGAGGCGTTCCGTGGACTGCTGGCGGATGCGCCGGATTTTGTGACATTTTACGCGCGTCAGAGCCAGGAGCGTCTGGGCAGCATTGAAGGTGCCACCGCGGTGGCCCATGAGATATTTGAAATACTGCGTCATATTGACGACGAAGTGCGACTGGATGAGTATCTGCGCCTCGCGGCACAGGAACTCCGCCTGAATGAACGGGCGTGCCGCACGGAATATGAGCGTTTCACGACCCAGAGCTATCGTCAACCCATCCAGCAGGAGACCGACGAGTCGGCACCGGTATTTGTCAGCAAAGATGACTGCGATTTCCTCTCGGCGCTAATTAATAGTAGCGGATTAATGGAAGAAGCACGGTCCGGCCTGGGTGAAGGCGTCGGACTGGGTCTCGGCCCCTTGGCCGAAGTGCTCAACGTCGTGCTCTTCCGCGATGTTCGCAGTATAGAATTGGATTTTGATACACAAAGTGCCCGGAGCCTCTACGCGGCAGCCACCGCTGTGGAGTCCGACACCATAAAAGACCCCGACGCACTCGTCGGGTTACGCCTGAACCGCCTGAAGAGAGAATCGTTGCGCATTCAAGTCGCAAATGTAATGAAAGAACTTCAGGAAGCAGAACGTAGCCGGAACACCGTGCGGATGGTTGAATTGCTTCAACAAAAATCACAATTAGGAAAAGAGTTGGAACGGGTCGGGGCATCCTAGGGATGCCACGACTACAGCCAACAGTACCAATCGAGGGTAAGCCATGGCCGTAGCGAAGAAAAAGAAGTCGACTATCACCGATCCGAAAACGACCGAGGCCATCAAGCGTGCCAAGAAAACGGGTAAGCTCACCTATGATGAGTTGGGCGAGCTGCTGCCCAATGACGCCACCCCGGCTCAAATCGATGATGTTATGGTCGCGCTCAGCGAGACCAATATCGAGATTGTAGACGATCTTAAAATTGATTCGGAGAAAAAGGCCGAAGAAAAGCGCAAAGAAAAAGTTGCCAAGAAGGCCGAACTGCGCCGGGAAGCCGCCCACACCCGATTGGAACGGGCCGATGACCCGGTTCGCATGTACCTTCGTGAAATGGGTCGGGTCCCTCTCCTGACCAAAGATCAGGAAGTGGCCATTGCGAAACGTATTGAAGCGGCAGAAGACGATCTGAATGACGTGATTCTGGGCACCCCCTACACCCTCAAAGAAGTCCAGATGATTGGTGCCCGCCTGCTCGCAGGCCGCCTGAACTATGCGCAAATCTGCAAAGACGAAGACACGCGGAAGTTGCACCGGTTTGTAAACGACCTTCCTGATTTAATGGAAAGCATCGTCGAACTGGATGAGAATATCGCGACGCAGGATAAGCGCTCACGGCGTACCGGCCTTACGGAAAAAAGCCTGGCCAACATCATGAAAAAGCTTGCGGATTATCGCGTCGATCAGATCGCTATCATCTGCAAGTTTGACCTGAAGTCGAAAGAAATCGCGAAAATTGGTCGTAAGATCAAGGGGCTTAAGCGACGTATTGCCGCATGCCGCGATGAAATTGATCGGGTAGAGCGTGAAGTTGGCTACAACACCGAAACAGTCCACGAAATGGCCGTCAAGCTTCGTCGCACCCCTGCGGTAGCTGAAAATCTTGGTGTAGAAAAAGAGCCGATTCTTGATGCGGAGCGTCGCCTCACCATCGCGCAGCGTAAAATCGACCAGATCGAGAGTGACGCCAAGCTTGACGCCGACCAGATCAGCGAATTGATTGACGTCATCAAGCACCGCGAAGAACTCATCTACAACGCCAAGATGGAGCTGGTTGAAGCCAACCTGCGCCTGGTGGTCAGTATTGGTAAAAAATACACCAACCGGGGCATGTCTTTCCTTGATCTGATTCAGGAAGGCAATATCGGCCTCATGAAGGCGGTAGACAAGTTCGAATACCAACGTGGCTACAAATTCTCGACCTACGCCACCTGGTGGATTCGCCAGGCCATTACACGCTCCATTGCCGATCAGGCCCGGACAATTCGTATTCCGGTCCATATGATCGAATCGATCAATAAGCTGGTGCGGACAAGCCGCCGTCTGGTGCAGGAACTCGGTCGCGAACCCAGTCCCGAAGAGATTGCCGAAGAGATGGAGATGTCCGCCGATAAGGTCCGCTCCATCCTGAAAATCGCCCAGGAGGCCATCAGCCTCGAAACGCCCGTCGGCGATGAAGGCGATTCAAGCTTTGGCGACTTTATCGAAGACAAGGGTGCCGAGAGTCCCGCCAACGCGACGGCCTTCAGCGTATTCCAGGAGCGCCTCGATGATGTCCTTGGCTCCCTCACGGAACGAGAAGAAAAAGTGCTTCGCCTCCGCTTTGGGCTCGGCGATGGCTATCCCCGGACCCTGGAAGAAGTCGGCAGCGTGTTCAACGTAACCCGTGAACGTGTGCGCCAGATTGAAGCCAAGGCGTTGCGCAAGATGCGCCACCCCACGCGCTCCCGCGAATTAAAAACCTTCCTCGACTGGAGCCTGATACAATAACACCCGGTCTAGCATACATTTCGGGCCGGATGAGAAAAATCTCATCCGGCCCCTTGCGTTCAATCCCCTGAACACAGTATGATCACGACCCAATGTCTCCCAAAGGGCCCTTAGCTCAGTTGGTTAGAGCAGGTGACTCATAATCACTTGGTCGTTGGTTCAAGTCCAACAGGGCCCACCAATTATATCAACGACTTACGCACATCGCGTAGGTCGTTTTTTCTGTTTATTGGGAAAATGATGCAAAAATGATGCACTAAAACCGGCCCAAAAATACCCTCGATTTGCATCATTAAATAGTCACCTCCTCTCTAAGTCATTCTTATACATCATCTTATTATGCTTTGACCACGTGTATTATTGTGTTTTGGTGCTATTAGGTGTAGAATGGCGTCGTGTTAAAACTGAAGGGACGTATGCAACCATGGCGACCATTATTGAACGCAAGACCAAGACCGGTAAGAAACGTTTCACCGTCCAAATACGTATGAAGGGTGCTAAACCCCTCATTAAGACGTTCCACACTAAGGGGGAGGCTCAAGCGTACATTCAGGACAAGGAAAGCGACATCCGCCACGGGCGCCACTTCCCGGCCCAAGAGGCAGAGCGACGCACCCTGGGCGAACTGATAGATCGCTACATTGAAACCGTCCTGCCCCAGAAAAGTGAATCAACCCGCTACGGGCAGACTATCCAGCTGGCCTACTGGCGGCGGGAATTGGGCTACAAGACACTATCGGCACTCACGGCCCCCACCATCGCCGATGAACGCGACAAGCTGTTAATAGGCACCACACAGCGGAAGGTGGGCGGCAAGCTGGACCGCAAGACTCGAAGCAAAGGCAAGTCGGCAAGCGAGGATATTGAATGCAAACAGCGGACCCCGGCTACAGTGGCCCGCTATCTGGCTATCCTGTCCCATTGCCTGAGCTACGGCCAACGGGAATTAGGCTGGATTCAAGACAACCCGTGCCGAAACGTGAGTAAACCCAAGGAACCCCGTGGGCGGGTTCGCGTACTCGACGAAGACGAAAAGAAACGATTATTGGATGCGTGTAAGGAATCCCAAAACCCCCACTTGTATGATTTCGTCATTCTTCTACTGAGCACGGCGGCACGTAAAAATGAGATTTTGCAACTGAGCTGGAAGGACGTAGACTTTGACCGCCGTGTCATCGTGTTGGACAAGACCAAGAACGGTGACCGACGCGTGCTTCCCCTCCGTGGCGAAGCGGAACGACTTCTAAAGGTACGGTCAAAGATACGACGGCTGGACACGGCCTACATATTCCCCGGTCCGCGCCGTCACGGACAGGAAACCAAGCCCGTACACATTCAATCCGCATGGGATTGGGCGCTGGAACGTGCAAAGATTACAGACTTCCGAATGCACGACACCCGGCACACGGCGGCTAGTGCCATGGCGATGGCGGGTGCGTCTTTGCCGGAACTGGCGGCGCTATTGGGACACCGTCAGTTGGCTATGGTACAACGGTACGCGCATTTCTGTGAAGGCCACGGAGGCGAATTGGTAGAGCGGATGAACGCCGCCATGTTCGATGTGAAAATGGTTAGCGATGCGGAAGAAAAGTGAGGACCGCCACATGGCGAGATGTTTGATTCTTGGTAGGCCTCACCTACTTTCAACGTTTTGATGGGTTGCACCGAACATATAAATGAACGAAAAACCAACCACCACCACAGGAGACCGGAATACATGACCACAGCAACCCCCGAATCTAACCGCCGACTAATAACCATCGACGCATGGCCAGACTTTCACCCGTGGCCCACTGCCAATGGCCTACGCTTCTACGTGAAGCACCGCCACACAAACGGACTGGACAAGCACGGCGCAGTGCTGCGCGTTGGCCGTCGAATCCTCATCGATTCAGACCGATTTCACAAATGGATCGACGCGCAGAACGGCATCGAGGACGGCAAGCCCTGACCCGATCAAAAACCTTAGCTTGCACCAAAACTAAGGATATGGGCTAGGCCGACGGGCCATTGTTCACCGGCTGGTCTGGGAGTCATCCCCCGGAGCCAGCCGGTGGACGCCCTCCACCGACAAGGATGACGGACCGTGGAACCAAGAAGTAAGCGCATACGCGGCGACCGCCCCCCGGACCGTAATGCTCGCCGCCGTGCGTTACACGCACCAAACCTCCGGGACCGTGAGAGCCGCTGTTTTGCCATCTATGAGTTGAGTGGTGAGTTTGTGCGGTTTGTTGATGAGGAAGTCCTCCCACTGGTGGACTTGCCCGGCTACAAGCGGACGGAAAAGCAGATCATACTACGCCACGCCACCCACAACCTCATCCTTACCGGGTTGGCGGGCCGTGTGGTGGCCGATGGCCGCAATTGCCGTGACAAGGGCGTGCGCCTACGGGTGGGCGTTTGGGATGCACTGGTCAAGGCAGGTTTTGCGGAATTGCACCGGGGCAGTGAACTATCCGGGAAAACAACACGGTACGCCGCCACCAAGAAACTCTTGATCCTGCGCCATCAATGGGAATTACAGATGCTTGAAGGTATCGAACTATTTAGAAACTCCGAACTTTCTTCCCCCACGCACCGGGCTTTGGTCTATCTTCACACTGGCAAGGTGGACCTTTTCACCGGGGACCCGTTGCCGGATGAGGAAAAACGGAAACCTGTAAGTTTTCTGGACCACCTTGCCAAGGTGGCGCAACCGGGGCCGGACGGTAAAGCGGACCCACGGGCTATCCAAAATGGGCTTGACTACTTCAAGGCCAAGGAGGACACCATTGAAAGTATTAACGCCAACAACCTCACGCACGGGTGGGCGGCAACTTGCACACACCCGGACGGGACCACGACCACGTTCCAACCAAACGTGTGCCTCCGGCAGATTCATGTAGGGGGTTTTTTCCAAGCGGCCCGTCTCTACAGTTTTGGGGAGCTATCCGGCCAAAACCTGCCCAAGGAGGTACGGCGCACCATGTTGATCGATGGGGAGAAGGTGGCGGAGTTAGATTACAGCGGTATGCACCCACGGATGCTGTACCACCGTGAACGGTGCAACCCATCCGGGGACATTTACCAACCGGAGTTGGTTTTACCGGGCTGTGCCACCGCTCCCGGCGTCCGGGGGCTTATCAAGCAGGCCACCAACATTTGCTTGAACTGCCGGAGCCGGAGAGCCGCCCATTCATCCATAAACAAGAAGCTACTCGACCATGGTGATTTGGGCCGCATGATGCTCCAAGAGGCGGGGGGCGTGATCGGACTCGTTAAGCGTCTGGAGGAAGCCCACGCCACCATCTTCATGCACTTTTTTACCGGCGTTGGCATGGAACTAATGACGGAGGACGGCAAGATCATGATGGCCGTCATGCGGGCCTTCCGGGACGCGGGCAAGCCCGCCTTGCCCATCCATGATAGCGTGGTGTGCCGGGTAAGTGACGCACGGTTTGCACGGGCCACAATGGTGGAGACATACCGCCAAGGACAGAGGTACACACCGGAGATTCACCGGAAATTCTAGGCAGTATCGGGACTGGAAAAAGTGGGTTTTTCGGTCTGTTTTGGTCCGTTTTTTGGGTGTTTTTTATAGCCTTGTAAAGTGCTGGAATCACAAGACTTACACCAATATGCATTGGTAGATGCCCCCCCCTCCCCCCCCGCCTTCCCTCCTCCTCCTCCATTTGGAGGCCCCCGGCCCCCCATCTCCAAGACACCATCCCGGCCCCGGAGGCCTTAAAATATCCGTTGTTTGATCGTCCCGTCTTCCATCTCATGGGGTGGCTCTTCCGGACGTGGTACGTATTCAAGGATCGTAGCCCCCAACTCTTCCTCCATGTATTGGGCATACGTGCCGTCAATGTCCGGACCGTACCCGCCCGCAATGGATACCATTTCCGCCGCACCCTCTTCTATCAACCGGACCGTGGCCGGGGCCCCCTTGATGAAGACACCACGCACAATTTTGAATTCCTCCCCATTTAGTTCTAACCGTACCATCTCAAGACCTCCTTTCCGATTAAATGATAGCATCGTTCTCCGGAAGCCGGAGAAAAAGATCGAAACTAATCCCACCGATAGGACCCCCACAGGTTACCACCCAAAACACCACCCGGCATTCAGGCCCCACCCGGCATTCAGGCCCCACCCGCCCGGACATTGGGAACGCGGGAACACCGCACCCACCGGGAAGTCCCGCACCCGGCCACCGACACCACAAAGCCTCCATAAGCCCCTGGAAGCCTCCTGGACCAAAAGTACACCGGAGAGACTCCCCAGCCACTCCCGACTTGAACCGCTGTTTGAGGCCGGAATTGACTCCCCGTCAGCCTGCATGCAGACCTACCTGAAAGGATTACACCATGGACACCACACCGAACTACGTCTGCACTTCCAGAAGCTTTGGAATGCGCATGGAACGATGACCTAATAGACGGCCCGTACCATACCGCCGTAATTCCACCAAAAGGAGAGTAATCCATGGAAAAGATCATCTACACAACCGTTTACCACGGGGGATCGTATGGTAAAGAGGGGGAGGCCGGACCGGAAACGAAAGATCCGTGGAAACTGGCGGAAATCACCTTGGAAGGAAACGACCAGTGCCTCACCGCCACCGCCCCGGACGGCACCTGGAAGAGGTACAAATTCATTGGATCAACTACCCGGCGGTTAATAGCCATTGAGAAAACCACTTCATCGATTTTCGATTGACACCCGCCCTGGACCCGCACAAAACGGTCCAGGGCTTTTCTATGCCTGTCGTTTTCTACGTAACATTTGTAACACCCACTCGCCAAGGAAAATCGAACTATGGTGAGGGAGAAAACCACCATGAAGACCGAAGTCAGGCCCGCCCGCCTTCACTGATAGTATATAGATGACCTATTGGGTCCCGTGCAGTTGCATAAGATGATAATATCCGAAACTAAGATTGATCTAGGGGAGTTTAGGTACATCGGGCAATACAGGTAGAAGCTGGTACCACGGGGTGGCAGAATGCTCAAAATACAACGCGTAATCATTACCCCACCACCATCGCCCGGTTCCAAGTTATGGATCATGTATGGGAAGTTTTGGGATGAGGCCGGTGCCCCACGACTACGCAACCTAGTTATACCGTCCTCCCGGCCAACACGCTGTTAAGCCCCCAACGCACGAGCCAAGTAGGCCCCGAAATCCAGCCTGCGAGGCGGGCACGCCACGGTAAGCTACTGATAATTTTGGGATAGGTGGATACGGTAAAGACGATGTCTTTTACTAGCCACCACGGTCACCAATGTTACGCTCCCGGCATCAAACGCAATGTGCGGGACTACATGGGCTTTAATGCGGATGCCATAAAACTCAAACCGCAACAACGAATGGCCAAACGAATCAAGCACGGGGCCATCATCAATATAAGCTTATCCGTCGGGATCCCGGAGTTTGCGTAGGCTTACCCGGAGTGGCTTGAGAACCCCACCCGGCACCGTTGGTGTGCGATCTTGCGGACACATCCACATTTCAACCTTTGGCCACTAGTGACCAGGCACACTGGTATCTACGTTGGTGACAAGATACTGACCGCGATATACCCCCTGCCCAACAATCACCGCAGAGCGTGATAGACGCTATTGTGTGGGGCGGCAGTGATTGGGGCAACATGACAACGTCAAGAACTTTCAAGAGTTCTCTGAGGACGCAGAGCGGGCACGGTGGGCTGGGGCAAAAACGCAACCCCATAAACCGCTGTTGGGGCCATCAAAACTGTTCACTGCCGTCCTGCCCAAAAAAAGATCGCGCACCATAACCCATTGTTATGAATTGAGTTGTGATTTTACACCCCCAAGAGAAGACGATCGTAACTCGCGCTCAGGCCGAATATATAGGTAGTGGGAGTGTTTTCCCGCGCACCGCATGGTCGGACTGTGAACAATTAATCTTCACGGGATGTGGCGGTCTAGGCATAGGCCAGTCACCTACGCACAGTTAGAAGGTACGTGATTGGGAACGAGTAAACCACGGAAAGGAACAGGTAGATGAACACAAAACGGAATGCCCCAAATGGTATTGAAGACTTCGGGTCAAAACCAAGCAAAAGCTCTCCCGAGGCAGCCGCTCTTTGGGCCTATGGGAAGCGACAAAATTTTCTGAGCGGCACCGATCCCCTAGAGCTACTGCTGGCACACCTGGGCACAAAGAAGGATAGCGATATTGTCAGATTATTGTGGGGCAAGACCAGCGCGACTATAGACGAACTTTGGGATCTCACCGAGGAAGAACCCCTAACGACCGACGCCTTGCGAAAGAGAATAGAGCGGTTAAATATACTATTTGTCCAAGCGAAGTTGCCCTTAAGAATCCACAAGGCCCGTGGCAGAGCGAGCAGGCTTGGCAAGCAGAGCGTCTGGCTGGACGTTTGCGCCTAACCCACCTCTCCAATAGGACAGATTCTGTCCTGAATCGGTGTCAAAAAAATTTGTATCATTAACCTCGTTAAGACCCACGCGTGTGGGTCACCTAACAAATCTGGAAACAACCAAAGGAGAATTGGAATGAACGAACCGACAACGTGTACCCGTGACGAGATAATCGCAAATAGGCGAAAAGATCTTAAAGAAGCCGGACCCAGCAAAGCATTATCGTATTTTCTGAAAACAAATGAAAAAGAAAAGCGCGAAGTTGCAGAGAGCGATTGCGAGTTCCTGGGCGGCGGCGGCTTGGGATTGAATGTTACTCTGCATATGGCAGCACAGAAAGACGCGGAAGAACTCTTCAACCAGCACAACCTGCCTCCGTTGGAAGACGCCATTCTCGAATGCCACACAGTAATCCTGGCCGCCGCAATCGGGGATTCCGCGCTACGAGCCTACTTTCGCCACCTGCTTGTAGAGCTCTTCGACTGGTGCGATGAACTCGATGGTATGATTGATGTCCTGACAGAGATGCACAACAGTCGTGTCGAGATGCCCGTCGACCAGACGCCGGCGTACCTCGAATCGTGGTGGGAAGATTTAGCACCTGTGGCCAGCTAATGGGACGTCTTGGTGAACGTGTGCTGAAGGGCGTCGAAAAGCTTGTGACGTTCCTTTGGACTACCCGCGCCTCCTGCATACGCACGCGGTCCCCAGTGTGCCAAATAGGGTGGTAGCCGCCAATATCGCCTAAAGCACACGATTTCCTGACATTCCTCTGCTTGCGGTATGTGTTGTTTGGGGTGTACCCTATATGGAACATAATAAATAGGAGAAAAGCTATGAAAAAAATAGCGGTTTATATCCGCGTTTCCACCACCGGCCAAAACGAAGAGGGCCAACGTGCGGCCATAACGAAATGGCTTACCGCGCATGGCCACGCCCCCGACACCACGTCGTGGTACGTGGATAAGCATACGGCCACGACAATGGCCCGTCCCGCGTTGGACAAACTACAAGCGGCCATCTTTGCGGGTAGCCATGCAACAGTGGTGACGTGGCGGCTGGACCGTTTGTCACGCAATATGCGCGACGGTATCAACCTACTTGCCGAATGGTGTGATGCCGGGGTGCGGGTTGTATCCATCACCCAGCAAATTGACTTGTCTGGTGTAATGGGCAAGATGATTGCCAACATATTGTTTGGCCTGGCCGAAATGGAATTGGAGGCAATGAAGGAGCGGCAGCGCGCGGGCATCGATGTGGCGAAGAAGCACGGCGTTTACAAGGGCCGCATGCCCGGCACCACCAAGGCGAAGCCCGAACGCGCCAAGAAGCTACGTGACAAGGGCCTTAAACAGCACGAGATAGCGGCGGCCTTGGGCATATCACGCACCACCGTCAATCGTTACCTGAGAGATACCGGGCAGTCGGCCTAGTAAGAAACATAGACGGACCTTGACCGCGCTTTTTTCGCGCAGTATTTCTTGCGATCAAATGATCACCATATATTCCAGAGCTTCTACACAAGCCCCAACTTATCAATATGCGGCTTTAGCGCCCGCTGGAACAAAACCATATCGCTGACCATCGTCTTGCTCAATTTACTAATTTCGACGTCACTACTCGCAAACCCGCCCTTCGTATACGTTCTCTCGATACGCCCCACGTCATTGTTTGCACCGATTAACTCCCACACGAGGCTTCCACCAAGATCCCGCTCAACCTGCGTCTTGTGTCGCTCCAGCTGTTCTAGTGACTGCCGACTCAACGCGGCTCCCTTTTGGATGATGAGCTCGATGGTGGATGTATTCTTGGTCCTTGCTACGAATCGATAGCTGACTCCCCCGATGCCTGTTTCAATTCGTATATATTTTGTGTATTTGTCTTTCCTGTTTATGGTCAACTCGTTCGTCCTATCGATCTCCTCCAGCAGGATCGCCCAGAAACGATCCCGCAATTTGTCCGCCGGGCTGCTTCCCCCACTCTGTCCGTGAATCCCGACACCACCCGTGTTGTTATTTTCCATGAGGCTTGGTTCAACGACCGACCTTAGATCCGCGCCTCTATCGGGGAGCTTGCTTCTGCCTGGAAGTAGCGCATTCTTGGCCCGCTCCGATTCCAGGTTGGTTTCGATAGAAGCCAAGATTGCCTGAGATAAATTCTCGCCGGCCCTCGCCCAAAGCCCGTCGAAGTAATCGTGACATTGGCCAACGATGGACGGCTTCTCGGAGAGAAACCCAAATTCCAGGTTACGATGCATCGCCGATTCGGTCAAATTGGCCGACGCGACAATGACCCGCCTTTCGTCAAAAATATACAGCTTTGAATGCAGGTTCTTTATTCCACGAATCTGCGCGCCCGTATTCAAGAGCCAAAGCAGTGCCTCGGTATCGCTGACTCCATTGTAGAAGTCTTCCTCGTTGAACCGAGTGAGGACTTGAAACTCGCCTACTGAAGAATCCTTGAACGCCCTCTCCACAGCCCCTCGCTTGATGAACGGACACATGATCTTAATGGTCTCCGTGGCCATCGCGCAGGATTCCGCCAGCACATGCTCCCAATCTGAATCGATTACCATCAAATCCGCCACAGTAAGCTCCCTCAATTCGTTGTTTCGCCACCACGCGCAACGCTCCATGCAAGACGCACCCGGATCGACATGTTCGATACCGTCCCAGACATCATAGCAGAGCGTATCGCCACCCAACACAGCGTTCCTTCTATCAATTTATGAGCCTGGTCTGGAAGACCTCCGATAATTCGGAGTACCCTTTTGTTGTGGTCATTCTATTGAAGCGGGGCCACGAAGACAGCTACTATCTCTTCGAGGAGAGTTCACCCCATTCAGGTATGGTCCGGCAATCTCTGGCCATGGCGTTAGCGGGCTCCTTCAATTCGGTGTTGGGGGTGCACGGCGGGGTTCATCGATAACGGAGAGACGATATCGCTTCACGAAGCGGTCAAGAGTGGGCAAATTGGCTAAACCGACCTTCAATAACTGGACAACCATCTCAGAATCCCAGTTTCCCTGGGAACGCGATGCGCTGGAATTCGTCCGAGCGCAATTCCCCACACACGAGCCCTATCGGGCCTGGTCCAATTTCGAGTTTATCGCCGAAGATGGTAGCGTCAACGAAGTAGACCTGCTCATCTTCTCGCCCCAGGGCTTCTTCCTCATCGAGATCAAAAGTCACCCAGGCCGTCTCTCCGGCGACGCCGGCACCTGGACCTTCACCGAGAGCGGAAAGATCTGGACGTTAGACAACCCCCTCCTGAGCGCTAACCGCAAGGCCAAAAAGCTCAATTCTCTCCTTGGCCGTCAGAAGGGTGCCAATAAGAAAGGCCCCATTCCCTATATCGAAGCCCTCGTGTTCTGCTCCCATGCGGACCTGAAGTGCGCGCTGCAAGGCACGGCCCTTAGTGGCGTCTGCCTGAGGGATACGGCAGCGGAAAAAGACCGCTCCGCACGCCCCGGCATCATGGCCGCCATAAAACGACGGGAATGTCCCGGCCTCACCAGTCAGCCCCGGGGCACCCACGACCGGCCCACGGCCAAGGTGGTCAGCCAGGCCCTTGATAAAGCGGGCATACGGCCCCTGCAGCGCACCCGCCGGGTTTCCGATTATATCTTGGAATCGCTGCTCGACGAAGGCCCCGGTTACCAGGACTGGCTCGCGTCTCACGCCACGTTGAAAGACTCAAAGCGCCGTATCCGCCTCTACAACGTACGGCGCGAGGCAAACGCCGAAGACCGTAGCGTCATTGAGCGCGCCGCCAAACGGGAGTTCCAACTCCTCGAAACCGTGCAACACGCCGGCATCCTCCGGGCCCACGGCTTCACCGAACACGAACTCGGCCCCGCCCTCATCCTGGAGCACGATCCTGCGGCCCGCCGCCTCGATCTCTATCTCGCCGAGAGCCAGCAATCCCTGGGCGCAGAAAAGCGCCTTTACCTGCTCCGCCAGATCGCCGAGGTCGTGCGTTTCGCCCACGAAAAGAAGGTGGTCCACCGCGCTATTTCGCCCCGAAGCATCCTCGTCACCGATCCCGAAAGTGATCACCCCAAAATTCGCCTCTACAACTGGCAACTGGGCTACCGCGACGCCGGCACCACCTCGACTGGTGCACCCATATCCAGAACGTCCCATATCGACCGTCTCGTGGATGATTCCAGCACCGCCTTCATGGCACCCGAGGCCCTCTCCGGGGCAGACGAGCTCGGCGAACACGTGGATGTCTTCTCCCTGGGCGCGCTGGCCTACTATCTCTTCTCTGGCATGCTCCCAGCCGAAAACGGCGTAGCCCTCAGCGAAAAACTCCGTGGCAGCAGCGGCCTGCAGATTTCCTCCGTTCTCAACGGAGCTGGTGAAGCCCTCCAGGAGCTCGTGGCCTACAGCACCCACCCCGACGTGGCCAACCGGCTCGAAATCGTATCCGATTTTCTCGAAATGCTGGACAGCGTCGAGCAGGAACTCCACGCCCCCGCCCACGACATCGTGGAAAATCCCACCGAGGCCCAGAGTGGCGATCTGCTGCCTGGCGGACTCACCGTCGTCCGGCGCCTGGGCCACGGCAGTACCTCCATCGCCCTCCTCGTCAAGCGGGACGAAGCCTATTATGTCCTTAAGGTGGCCGCCGACCCCGAATACAACCAGCGCCTCCAGGATGAAGCGGAAATTCTCCAGAAACTGCGCCACCAGCATATCGTCGAGTTCCACGAGCTCGTCCACATCGGCGATCACCAGGGCGTCCTGGTCCACCCCGCCTTTTCCGACAAAGAAAAACTCCGCATCGAAACCCTGGGCGACCGCCTTCGCAGAGAGCGCCAGCTCCACGTCGATCTGCTCCAGCGCTTTGGCGAAGACCTCATCGGCACCGTCAGCTACCTCGAAGAACAGGGCATCCCCCACCGGGACATCAAGCCCGACAACATTGCCGTGGGTATGGTGGGTAAGGGCGACAAACTACATCTGGTCCTTTTCGATTTCTCCCTCTCCCGCGCGCCCGCCGACAGCGTCCGCGCCGGCACCAAGGGTTACCTCGATCCCTTGCTACCTGTGCGCAAACGGTGGGACCTCCAGGCCGAGCGCTATGCCGTAGCCGTCACCCTCTTTGAGCTGGCCACAGGCTCCCTGCCCCAATGGGGCGATGGTAAGACCGACCCCTCGCACCTCTCGTGTGAGGTTAGTCTTGATCCAGAGCGTTTCGACGCCAGCCTGCGCGATGCCTTCACCGCCTTTTTCCAACAGGGCCTCCGCCGCGACGCCGCCGCCCGCTTCGACAACGCCGAAGACATGCTCCGCGCCTGGCGCAAGGCCTTCGAAGGCATTGAAGCCCCTGGCGCCCTCACCGAACTTATCACCCCCGAGGACAGGGCCGCGCTGGACGAGCGCCTGGCCCAGGCCACGCCCGATACGCCCATTCACGAGCTCGATCTGGGCACCCGCGCCACCAACGCCCTCGATCGCATGAACGTCATCACCGTTAACGATCTCCTCACCATTAAGTTGAAGGTCCTCCAGCGTCAGCCCGGCGTGGGCAACAAGACCCGCCGCGAGATCGCCCTGGCCACCCGGGCCCTGCGCAAGCGCCTCGGTGCCCTCCCTGCACCCGAGTCCCGCGTATCGACTACCGAAACGACCGAAGAGACCGGCGACCCCGCCACCATGAGTGTCGATGGCCTTGCGGCCCGCGTCCACAGCCCCGCCCTGAAGAAAGGTCCGTCTGGGCAGGCCACCATGAATGCCCTCCTGGGCCTCGATACCGCCGTGGACGACCCCTGGCCGAGCCAGATTGAGGTGGCGCGCAAGATCGAGCTCACCCGCGCCCGCGTCGGCCAGTTGCTCGGCGGCTTCCAGGAACGCTGGAAAAAACAGCCCTCCATTACCCGCCTTCGGGAAGACCTCGCTGAGGCCCTCGAAGGGGCCGGCGGCGTGATGACCGCCGGGGAACTCGCCCAGGCCGTCCTCGCCGCCCGGGGCTCCGTGGAAGAAGAACCCCACCGCAGCCGCCTGGCCAACGCCGTCGTCCGCGCCGCCGTGGAAGTCGAGCGCACCCTCAAAGATCCACGCTTTTCCGTCCGCCGCACCGGGAAACTGGTCCTCATTGCCCTGAACGGCAGCCTCGCAGACTATGCCATCTGTCTGGGCAAAGCCGCCGACGAGCTGGCCCAGGAAGATCCCCTCGTGCCCCCCACACGGGTGCTGGAGAAGCTGCAACGGATCAAGCTCCCGGCCGAGGCGATCCCCGGGGCGCTGGCCGATGCACGACTCATCCGCCTCGCCGCCAGCGCATCGCAAAACGCCGCGGTGTCGAGTCGCCAGGAGCTCTATCCCCGGGGCATGGCCGCCGACCGCGCTCTCAAGCTCGCCCAGAGCGCCCTGCCCGCCATGCAGAAAATGACGATCGACCAAATCCGCGATCGCGTCGCCAGCCGCTATCCCGAGGCCCACCGTCTCCCCCCGCGGCCCAAGCTCGATGCCCTCCTCGCCGAGGCGGGCTTCGATCTCCTGTGGGATGCCGCCGAAAATGGGGGCCAGGGCGCCTACGTCAACCGCTTCGCCGCCACCAGTTCCCTCACCCACAGCTCGGGAACCCTCGGTCGACATTCCACCGTCACCGTAGCTCCCGGCACAACCTTTACGCCCGAAATCGCCGACGCACGTCACTTCGAGGAAAAACTGCAGCGGGGCCTGAAAGACGGTGCCTTCTTCACCCTCATGGTCGCCCCCAAGCGCTACCAGGCCGCCGCCGACGAGCTGGCCCGACGCTTCCCCGTTGAACGCATTGACTTCGAGGGCCTCTTCATCGACGCACTGAAGGCCGCTGCCGACGCTGCCGGCATCGATTGGAAGCTCGTCTGCAAAACCGACGCCACCCCCGGCACCGCCGACTGGAGCAAGCTCCTCCTCCTCGTGAAGCGCGCCCTGCCGGCCGTTGAGGAACGACTGCGCGCGGCCAAAAATACCATTCTTCTCGTCTATCCCGGGCTCATCGCCCGCTATGAACAAATGGACCTGCTCGAGCGCCTCCGCGACCAATCTGGACGCCGCGACGGCATCCCCGGCTGCTGGATCCTGGCCCCCGGCGATCAGGCCGCTATCGAAAACCGCGCCATCCCATTACTCGGCGCGGGCCAGTGCGCGCGCATACCGAAGAGTTGGTTGGAGAACGCCCATCGGGCGGTGAGGGAAATGTGAATAGTGAATTTAGAATAGTGAATTTAGAATGAAGATGGGTCGGACAAAGAAAGGGGCTCAGACATTCCTGTCTGAGATTAAGAAAGGGACTCAGACATTCCTGTCTGAGATTAAGAAAGGGTCTCAGACATTCCTGTCTGAGATTAAGAAAGGGACTCAGACATTCCTGTCTGAGATTAAGAAAGGGTCTCAGACATTCCTGTCTGAGAAAGAGCCCACGTCAATATTAGAAAGGCCCGTTGGCATGTATATCAGTCCCAGAAAAACAGTTTGTTGGCATCCCAGGTGACTCCACAACTTCTCCGGGCCTCTTCAGGTCTGGGCGCGCTTTGCCTCAGACAGGAATGTCTGAGCCCCTTTGGGCCCAAGACCACAACCAGAATCGATAGAACAAACTCATGGTAGACAAAAAACAACTCCTCGACGGCTGCAAAGGCCTCATGAAAGCCCTGGAACTCGACCTCACCGCCCGGAGCCATGGGGCCACCGCCCTGCCGGAAATCGTCGAAACCCTCCAGCGTGAATACCAGGAAGCCAAGGACGCCAAACGCACCGCCCAGAACTTTGAGGACTGGCGCTCGGACTATGCCACCCAGCAGGCCGCCGCCTGGGTGCTCAGCACCGTCTTTGTCCGCTTTCTGGAGGACAACGGCCTCATCGCGCCGCCCCGTTGGGCCGGGCGAGGCCCTCCGCCATGCCCGGGACCAGCACGAGCTCTACTTCCGCGATCACCCCACCGAAACCGACCGGGAATACCTCCTCCATGTCTTCCACGCCGTGGGCCAGCGCCCCGGCGGCCAGGAGATCTTCGGGCCCCACAACCCCGTCTTCGAACTGCCCCAATGGCTCAGTGGCGACGCCGCGGGCGACATCCTGGCCTTCTTCCAGCGCATCGACGCCGACACGGGCGAACTGCACCACGATTTCACCGACCCCGACTGGGACACCCGCTTCCTGGGCGATCTCTATCAGGACCTCTCCGAGGCGGCGCGAAAGAAGTACGCCCTCCTCCAGACCCCCGAGTTTGTGGAGGAATTCATCCTCGACCGCACCCTCGACCCCGCCCTGGACGAATTCGGCCTGGACGCCCCGGCGGTGGAAAACCGCGACGGCGACCCCATCACGGCCCCCGGCTTCCGCCTTATCGACCCCGCCTGCGGCAGCGGCCACTTCCTCCTAGGCACCTTCCGCCGCCTCCTCGACCGGTGGCAACGCCAGGAACCCGGTGCCAAGGCCCCCGACCTCGTCCAGCGCACCCTCCACAGCGTCTGCGGCGTGGACATCAACCCCTACGCCATTGCCATCGCCCGATTCCGCCTCCTCATCGCCGCCCTCCAGGCCTGCGGCATCGGACGCCTCCAGGACGCCCCCGCCTTTCACTTCAACCTCGCCGCCGGGGACTCCCTCCTCCATGGCGCACCCGGCGCGGATCAACAACTCTTCGGCTTCGACCCCCTGAGCCACCACTACCAGAGCGAGGACCTCGACGCCCTCCGCCAGCTCCTCCGCCCCGGCACCTACCACGCCGTCGTGGCCAATCCGCCCTATATCACGCCCAAAGACAAACTGCTCAACCAGGCCTACCGCGATCGCTACCGCGCCTGCCACCGGCAATACGCCCTCACCATACCCTTCATGGAGCGCATCTTCGGCCTCGCCATCCAGGGCGGCTTCACGGGCCAGATTACCTCCAACAGTTTTATGAAACGGGAATTCGGCAAGAAACTCATCGAATCCTTCTTCCCCACGGTGGACCTGACCCATGTCATCGACACCAGCGGCGCCTACCTCCCCGGCCACGGCACGCCCACCGTCATCCTCCACGGCCGCAATCGTGCCCCCGTCGCCAGCACCCTGCGCACCGTCCTCGGCATCCGCGGGGAACCCAGTACGCCACAAGACCCCGCGAAGGGGCTCGTCTGGTCGGCTATCGTGGACCAGATAGACCGACCGGGGAGTGAGTCGGACTATGTGAGCAGTGGGGACTCGGATCGGAGTCTGTTTCATTCTCACCCGTGGTCCATTGGTGGCGGTGGCGCATCGGAGCTCAAAGAGCATATTGAGCTGTCTTCGAAGAGTATTCTTGGGAAGTGCGTATCGATTGGAATTGGTGCGATTACCGGGGAAGATAACTGTCTAGTCTACCCAGTTGGCGCGACTTCCGGGCGTCTTCATCTTGCGGTGAGAGAGCTATTGATTGGCGAGCCGATTAGAGATTGGTCCGCCATTGCCGACCAGGTTGTGCTCTGGCCAAATACTCCCACAGGAGAACGAAAACCAGAAGACGAAGTCCAGCACCACAAACGGCACCTTTGGGCATTTCGTCGCACATTGAAAAGTCGGTTACTTTTTAGTGTCCCGTTGGAGGAAAAAGGTATTCCTTGGTGGGCTTTAAAGGAGGTCTACACCGACAAACTCCGCACCCCCCTCTCCATCGTGTTTGCGTTCGTGGCGACGCACAACCATTTCGTGCTGGACCGGGGCGGCAAGGTGTTCAAGCAGTCCGCGCCGGTCATCAAGCTGCCCGAAGGGGCGACGGAAGAGGAGCACCTGGCGCTCTTGGGACTGCTGAATTCCTCCACCGCGTGCTTTTGGATGCAGCAGGTATTTCACAATAAGGGTGGGCCCGGCGGCGGTAGCTCCAAAGATGAGAAGTGGCATGATTTCTTCGAGCACGACGGCACCAAACTTAAGCAATTCCCCCTGCCCGCCGAGCGCCCGACAGCCTTGGCGCGGGTACTGGACGGCCTGGCGCAAGAGACTAGCGCGTGCACTCCCGCGGCGGTGCTGGCGGTGTGGGATGGAGCGGCGGACCTCGGCGCAACGCTAGAAATGGCCCGTGCTCAGTCGGAAACCCTGCGGAGCCAACTAATCGCCCTGCAGGAGGACCTGGACTGGCAGAGCTACCGCCTCTACGGCCTGCTGGACGAAGACCTCACCCTGGAAGGAACGCCCCCGATGAAGCTGGGCGAGCGCGCCTTTGAAATCGTCCTGGCGCAGAAACTGGCGGCGGGCACGGTGTCCACCATTTGGTTTGAACGCCTTGGTGCGAAGTCTATAACGGAAATTCCGGTGCACTGGCCCGAGGCCTACCGTGCGCTGGTGCAACGGCGCATTGACCTTATCAATTCCGACAAGAACATCAGGCTCGTTGAGCGGCCGGAGCACAAGCGACGTTGGGAAACCGAATCGTGGGACTCCCAACAGGAACGGGCCCTGCGCGGGTGGCTGTTGGACCGGCTGGAGCGCTATTTCGATTTCGATGGGCGTATGAATGACGACGGCACGCCGACGGCGGAGCTGGCGGTGGAACTGTGCTCCACGGCCCACCTGGCGGACATCGCCCAGCGGGACCCGGCCTTCCATGCGGCGGCCGCGTTGTACACCAACGACCCCGCCTTCGATGGGGCGCGGCTGGTGGCGGAGTTGGTGGCGTCGGCGAGCGTGCCCCACCTGCCCGTGCTGCGCTACAAGCCCGCGGGCCTGCGCAAGCGGGAAGTCTGGGAACAGACCTGGGCCCTCCAGCGTCAGGAGGACGTCCTCGACGCCTGCGCGGCACTGCCGGAGGATCATCCCAACCACCTGTCCAGAGACGAGGCGGACAAGCGGAAAAAAGCGTCCATCGGGGACATCCCCGTGCCGCCGAAATACGGCAGTGGCGATTTTCTGAAGAGCAGCTACTGGAAGCTCCGGGGCAAGCTCGACGTGCCCAAAGAGCGCTGGCTGAGCTTCCCCCACGGCGAGGGCCAGGACGGCAGCCTCATGATTGCCTGGGCCGGCTACGATCACCTCCAACTCACCCAGGCCCTCAGTGCCCACTACGTGGACGTGCAACAGAACATCGGCGGCAGCGACGACCCCCGGCTCCTCCCCCTGCTCGCGAGTTTGATTGAACTAATCCCCTGGCTCAAACAATGGCACAACGACCTCGACCCCGAGTTCAACATGGCCATGGGGGATTACTTCGAAGGCTTTGTGCAGGAAGAGGCGCGGGACCTTGGGATGACACTGGAGGAGGTGAAGGGCTGGGAAGCGCCAAAGAAAATGAAAGTTGCACGCAAAAAGAAGAAGGAATAGTGAATTGAGAATAGTGAATGGTGAATAGTGAAACGGGAACGAAGGGTGAAGAGGGAATTCCCCACTCGTTCCCACGCTCTGCTTGGGAATGCAGTCCCCGAAGCTCTGCTTCGACGTTGCGAAACATGGTGAATAGGTATTTAAACCACGAATGAACACAACGCAGCCGTTGGCCGCAACCGAAAAGAGAAATTTTCACCACGAAGGACACGAAGAGCACGAAGAAATAAAGAAATGAAGAAACGAAG
>CAXBPH010000073.1:0-27750 GCA_963977445.1 uncultured bacterium
AAGTCATTCGGGAGACATGCAACACCACGTCGTGCCATGCAGCTTGACGTATGTCATTCACCGGATGCGGTGTGTCGGTGGTCTTGAATTTACGCTGCGTCAGGCAGGAATGCCCAACCCCCCTTTTCTTAAAACGCCCCGCCGGAATTCCTCCAGCGGGGCGTCGTCTATCCATTGATACTTCATATTCAGCGCGTGCTACTCACACAGCTCAAAAATTCCCGCGCCGCCCATGCCGCCGCCGATGCACATGGTCACGAGGCCGTATTTAATCTTACTGCGTTTCATTTCGTGGAGCAGGGTCGCCACCAACTTCGCGCCGGTGCAGCCGAGGGGGTGGCCCAGGGCGATGGCGCCGCCGTTGACGTTGACGATGTCCTCCGAAAAACCCATTTCGCGGACGACGTGAATCGTCTGGGTGGCAAAGGCTTCGTTGCATTCCACGAGGCCGATGTCTTCGGGTTTGATGCCGGCCATTTTGCAGGCGGCGTGGATGGCGGGCACCTGGGGTGGCCCGAGGTATTTGGGATCGCCCGCTTTGACGACCCAGGCGCGCATTTTGCCCAGGGGCTTGAGGCCGAATTCTTTCACGGCTTCGCCGCTGGCCAGGAGGCAGGCCGCGCCGCCGTCACTGGTCTGACTGGAGTTACCCGCCGTGCAGACGCCCATTTTGGGGTTGGCTGCGAAGGCGAGGCGCAGGCCACCGAGGACCTCCGCCGTCGTTTCCGGTCGGGGGCCTTCGTCGGTGTCAAAGGTGAAAGTGCCGCCGCCGGGGAGTTTCACTTCCACGGGTACGATTTCGTCTTTGAATTTACCGGCGGCGATGGCCGCACCGGCACGTTGCTGACTCCGGGCGCCCCATTTATCGGCGTCTTCCCGGGTGATGTTAAAATCGCGGCCCACGTTGTCGCCACAGGTGCCCATGGCGATGTAGATCTCGGGGAGCTCTTCCACGAGGGTCGGGTTGGGACTGGGCTTGTTGCCGCCGGCCCCCACCATGCTCATGGATTCGGTGCCACCAGCGATGGCGACATTGAGCATGCCGCATTCGATTTTGGCACCGGCCACGGCAAGCGCTTCCGTGCCGGAGGAACAAAAACGGTTGATGGTCATGCCGCTGACCGATTCGGGCAGACCGGCACGGAGGAGGGCGATGCGGGCTACGTTCATGCCTTGCTCGGCTTCGGGAGTGGCGCAGCCCATGACGACGTCGTCGATTTTCGACGGGTCGATACCAGCGGCTTCCACGGCACCTTTTATGGCCGCTGCGGCCAGGTCGTCGGGACGGGTCTGTTGGAGCGTCCCGCGGCCCGATTTACCCACTGCGGTTCGTTTGGCGGATACAACGTATACATTATCCATTATCCATTCCTTTCAGCGACGGCGACAGGGTGGCTGTCGGTGGCCGCAAGTGAAGATCTTAACCACGAATGAACACGAATTTACACGAATACGAACTGCCGTGAATTCCGCCCCAAAGGGGCCTGGCAGCCTAGCCCAGGGCAACGCCCTGGGTACGAGACAGCCATTTTCTAACAGCCCTGTAGGGGCGGCACAATGGGCAATTCCGGGCTCCGATACCGCCCTTTCAGGGCTGATAGTTATTAGGGATCCACTAACCCAGGGCGTCGCCCTGGGCTAGGCTGCGCTGGCCCTTCGGGCCGAATCCGATTGGTGGCCGGGTTGCCGTTTTTTTTAAAAATGGCTACGCTCCCAAATTCACCCAATCTAATTCGTGTTTATTCGTGTTCATTCGTGGTTCAACTATTTATTTCCGTCTAACCGATCGCGCTCAATTGCGCAGGGGTTTGTTGTTCATCAGCATGTGTTGAATGCGCTCGACAGTTTTCTCGGTGCCGCAGAGGCTGAGGAAACCTTCGCATTCCAGGTCAAGCAGGTCCTGCTCGGTGATGGGCGTACCGGCGATGCGGTCGCCGCCCACCAACACGTTGATCACCTTACTGGCGATGAGGGCGTCGTGTTCGCTGGCCCAGCCATTTTGCTGCATGCTCCACACGGCGGCCTTGAAGGCGGCGGCGGGGCCGTCACCCAGGGCCTTGAGCTGGGGCGACACCGGCGGCGTATAACCCGCGACGACAAGTCCCTGACATACGGACTTGGCCTTAGCAATCTGGTGTTCGTAGTTGGGCAACACGATGTCGCTGGTGCGGAAGTAACCGAGTTCGATCACCTCAGCGCCGCTCGTGCCCACCTTTGCCTGACCAATGGCTTCAAAAGCCCGACGCAGGTAAGGGAATGGATCGACGCTCACCGAGTCGGGACAATATTCCATGGCGCGGATGTGCATCTCTTTGCAGCCACCGCCGCCAGGCAACAGCCCTACGCCCATCTCAACGAGCCCGGCGTAGGTTTCACCGGCCAACACGACTTTGTCGGTATGCTGACAGATTTCCACGCCACCGCCAAAGGTGTAGTGATGGGGTGCGGCGACGACAGGCTTGCGGCAATATTTCATGCGCATGTTGGTCGAATGGAGTCCGCGAACGGCCTTCTCCACGCCCGCCCAGTTTTGCTGCATGATTTCCCCAAGGATGAGGAAGATATTCGCGCCCGCGCAGAAGTGTGCCCCCTGGTTGGCGACGATCATGCCGTCAAACTGGTCGGCTTCCAACAGGTCCACGCCCTTGTTGAGCATGGCCGTGAGGTCGGGGTCGATGGCGTTCATTTTGCAGTGGAATTCACAACAGACAATACCGTCGCCCAGGTCAATCAGGCTGGCACTGTCGTTGGTGGCGACCACGTTGGTCTTTTGGGTCTTGATGTTGGCGAGTTTAATCTCGCGGGGATTCTTGTCCACGGCCTTGTAGGTCTTGCTGGCCATGTCGAAATATTCATCGACCCCATTCTCCACCCGATAAAAGCTGGCGAAGCCCGCATCTTTCAGGGCCTTGGCTATGGGGGGCAGGTCGACGCCGATGGTGGCCATCTTTTCACAGACCGTGTCGAATCCGAGGATGTCCCACGTTTCGAAGACGCCCACTTCCCAGGCAAAGCCCCACTTCACCGCGTTGTCGATATTAACGATGTCGTCGGCGATTTCGGGGATGCGATTCCCTGCATATTGGGCCAGGTTGGCGAATTGCTTGAAGACAAACTGGGCACCCTTGTCGTCGCCCAGATTCATGATCTTGAGTTTGTCTTCGATGGTCTCGGCGTTGCGGACGGCACCGGTGCATTCAAAACGGGCCTTGATGGGCGGCCGGTATTCCAGGGTCTCCGGGTCGAGGCCGAGAATAATGCTCTTCCCTTTTTCGTCCCGTTCGTTCGTCTTCTTATAAAAGCCCGAGCCGCTCTTGTTGCCCAGGAGGCCTTTGGCCACCATCTTGTCGAACCACTCGGGGCCCTGCATGAGGTCCACACGTTCGTCATCGGGACAGCCGTTGCGCACATTGCCCACCACGAGATTGAGGGTGTCGAGTCCCACCAGGTCTGCCGTGCGGAAGGTGGCGGAAGAGGCATGGCCGATGGCCGGTCCCGTGAGGGCGTCCACCTCTTCCCAGCTGAGGCCGTCCTTCGTCATTTCATGCATGGTGTATTGCATGGCGAAGGTCAGGAGGCGGTTGGCCACAAAATTGGGCGTGTCCTTGGCATACACAATACCCTTGCCCAAAACGTTTTCGCAGAAGGACGCCATGGTGGCGATGACTTCGGGTTTCGTGTTGGGGCTGGGGATGATTTCCAGGAGTTTGAGGTAGCGCGGCGGGTTGAAGAAGTGGGTGCCGAGAAAGTGGGCACTCATTTCTTCGGTCATGCCGGCCGCCATGGCCTTGATGGGGATGCCGCTCGTATTGGAGCTCACGATGGTGCCCGGCGTGCGGTGTTTGGCGATATTCTCGTAGACCAGCTTCTTGATCTTCAGGTCTTCTTTCACGACCTCGATGATCCAGTCGCAATCGGCGATCTTCGCCATGTCATCATCAAAATTTCCCGTCTCAATGCGACCAAGGACCGATTGGGTATAGATCGGTGAGGGTTTTGCTTTCATCAGGGCCGCTTTGGCCCCATCGACGATAGCGTTACGCTTCCCCTTCTTTTTCTGGTCGGCATCTGACAAGTTGGGGGTAACAATATCCAGCATGATGCTGGGGATACCACAATTGGCAAGGTGGGCTGCAATGGCCGCACCCATGACGCCGGAGCCGAGGACGGCAACGCGTTTAATATCGCTCATGGGGTTCAATCTCCTTCGTGAGCTGCCCAAGACACACTTACTTAACGGTCGTTATACACGATTTCCCATCCTACAGAGGCGCATGGATGCGCGTCAAGGCCTGGGGATTGGCGTCTCTCCATTGTTTCATGTCTGTATCTTAGCCTATAGACAGGGTTTATGCCTAGTAAGCGTCCCGAAACGAAATTGGATAATCAATATACGCCTGAGACCACGGTAAATTCGTCGCCAAACGGGCGGAAAACTACGATGTATGGTACGATTTACGTGTACCTAAACGTATCGTCAGGCGGGGCGCAGCAGGAGCATTTGTATGACAGCGGAAGACAAGCGGCGTATCGACCTGAGAGACCTACCGGAGTCGGCTATGGCGGACCTGAAGTCGGCTCCAATTTCGGAAGCACCTGTGGAGGATGCCGACGTAAAAGGCGGGATTCGCTACGGCATCCGGACGGGCAAGACGGGTGGCATCGCAGCGCCGGGAAGCGCGAAACGACTCACCCCTGCGGGCGGCGATTCCGGAATATGACCGCGTCGGGCGCTTAGGCAACACACCGTAAACTTCTGTGGTAGAATTGTAGCGTGCCTTTGCTGTGTATTCCCGACCTTCGCTTAGGATGGGCTCGTTGTACAGCAAAACTGAGGAGGATATTCCATGAGTACGGACAAGCGTCGAATTTCCATTAGTGACCTGCCAGACAATGCGTCTGCTGCGTTGAAGGCGGAAGATGTACAGGATACAGAGGGCGTCACCGGTGGTGCTACCCGCATTGGCGCACGCACGAGCATTCGTGTGGGCAAACGCGCCGGCATTCGGAATATACGAAAACTGAACGGCATTCGAAAAATCGTCTCCGGGGACTCCTGGCTGCAAAAGTAACGAACCGGGCTCTCCCCGAATTTCCTGAAGAGCGGCAGCAACGATGACCACCCAAAACGTCCCTATCTGGCTCGCAGGTATGCCGGAATACAATCTGCGCTTTGACGAGCGCCACGTGCCGAGTGTTCCGCTGGGCTGCCGGCAGCATGCGTTGGATGTCTTCCACAACTGTGGGGATGAAAGCAGTCTCCGCGGACGCCTGGACGCCGAGTATGTGGCGGTGCTGGAGGCACTCCTTGACGCAGGCATGCCCTTCCGTATATTGAATCTGAGCACCGCCCAATCCCCGCTGGCAGATCGCCTCCGGGCGGATGGATATCCCGAATTTCACATCGACGTCTCTGGCCAGGGCAGCACCTACACCTACCCCCGTGATCTGATGGTCTATCTCAATGACTATGAGATTGCCCTCGTTAGTGATAGCTGGCTTAAACCCGGCGTGGCCGATCTGGGTGGCGTGAATTGCTGGCCAACCTGTTGGTCTGAAGGCGGGCGGATTTTGATGTGCGACGACACGCTCGTTGTCTTTCGTCATCCCGAGAAAAAAATGGCCCGCGATCAGCCTACCCTGAATCGCCTCCGGGAACGGGGCTTGAAGGTCGTGGAGATTCCTGCGGGGATATTCTGTACTATCGATCAAGAGGGTGCCACGACAAATTTATTCTTTGACCCCCACATTGATCGCCTCGGCGGATTGCTCCGGGGCAAGGATGGCCAGCTACACCTCATTTTCGGACCGGGCTACCGCACCGGACCCCTGGACAATCCGCTGGACGCCATGGAATCCGCCGATTTGGTTCACCGCATCGCCGAGGCCTCGGGCATCACACTCCACCTGCTTCCGGACGGGGCGCTCCCCTATGGCGCCAGTCTGGTTCAATCGACCAACGGTGCCGTGGTCGTTACAGGCGGGGACCCTTCGGTGGCGGCCTTGCTGGAAATACTCCTGGGTGCCAACAACGTCGTTCCCACCAGAACGCCGATTACCCACTTCCCCATCTTTGCGAGCGCGGGAATCCACTGTCTGGTGACGGAAAGCCCCGATTTTCTGCTGTGTCCCCCAAGGGCAAAAAACTGCTGACGAATCGCTGTTCTTTGTATATACTGTAGGTAGGTAGGGTGCAGCTTTCAGCGCGTTGCGCAACAACATTGACTCCAAGGGACGCACCTGCAGTACGACGTGCAATGCATTTCGGTAACCCGTCTGGTTCTACTGTCACGGATTGATACCCGGGGCAATTCGATTGTCGGGGCTGCTTGTACAGGGCCATCGTTTCACCTCAGTGGCAGCAATCGCTGCCAGAAAAAGGAGCGTATACACATGCCCATCAAAGACGACGCGTACAACAAAGCACGAGATATCCTCGCCAAAGCCGGCAGTAAATCGGCCAAGAAATCCCACATGAAACACACGGGTAAAAAGGGAAGTCCCGATGGTCACGGAAAATCTCTCATTGAGGAAGCCCGGGCCGATGGCGTGGATGAGGCAACCCTCGCCAAGGCGGAGAAGGCCATGGGAATCTAGTATTCACTTCGTCCAGGAAAACGATTTTAACATTGGGTTGAGCACCCTGAAGCCGACAACTCCCTCGCGCGGTGTTGTCGGCTTTCCTTTTTTGGGTAGTGACCCAATCAATCCGGGCGCAAATAACGTAGCCTTCCTATTCTTTATGCATTATGTTGCACCACGCGCGCTGAGACTATATTTCACTCGCCATTGTAATAGGACTACACGCGTCATAAATTCATTCCATTAGTAGGGTTGCGGTTTCTCTGCTAACTTTGCTAACGTAACGCACCCTCTGATGCCATATCGGGGTTGGGACGATGTGGTAGTTACCTGATATTTCCTGAGGTTATCGCGTAAGTAATCAACGCAGGATTCGGGCGCAAGCCTGGGGCAGCGACTTGCCAAAGGCAGGGTTTATTCATACGCGGTAACAACGCCCCCAGGGAATCTCGACACCTTTTGACACGCCAGAACGTATTTCTGAAATTTCATTTTCGAAGGGCAGGATGCGGACAGATGGGGCCAAAGTGCACCGTCGATATCCACAACCACGTCACGCTCCGGAACTGAAATGGATAGGGGGGCACTTCCCGCCCCCCGCTTCACGGAATCCTGGTCCAGTTAGTTTTCAGACAGCGCATGAAAGATGGTGATCACCTGTGCTGTATCCCGGCTTGAATGCGTACCGCGCATTCGCGTTTCTTGCTGTATTTCTTTGTCATGAGTTCAAGCTCCATGCGGGCTATCTTGGGGTGCAGGCGTTTTTCGTCCTGTCCGGATTTCTAATCACGCCCATATTGGTCGACATGAATAGAAAGCTCGCCGGAAAGACTTATTTCAGTCATTTTTACGGCCGCCGTGCCCTTCGTATTTTTCCCCTCTACTACTTCTATCTGGCCCTCGTCGGTGTAATCGGCTTCGTATTGCTCCAATTCAATGGTATCCCCGGAATGGGCCACTACGATGAGTTCGTCCGCCAGCTTCCCTGGTCTGCCCTCTTCCTGACGAACTTCTCCAGCGCCATCGGCCCCTTCGAAAACACCCGTCTCATAAGCCACTTCTGGTCGCTCGCGGTGGAAGAGCAGTTCTACCTATTCTGGCCCATTGTGATCTTCTTGGTGCCCTTTAAAAAACTACGCCCGGCCCTGCTCTTTTTCATTCTCACCGGGCCGCCCATCCGGTGGCTTATCGGTTCAGACTTTGTATCCCACAGCCTCCCCTTCCTCAACCAGGACATTGCGATGCGGGTATACGTGTTGCCCTTTTCCCATGTAGATGCCTTCGCTATCGGTGGGTACTTCGCGTTGTATGGCAAAAGTTTCCGCAGTGGGTCGGTCTGGGCATTGCTCGGATTCACCTACGTTATCGGCGTTGCCACTGCCTGGATGGCCACGGGACATTTTGTTCCCAGCGATCTCGGCTATGGCCCCTTCATGGTCGATGCGGGCAAACACATATGGGGTTACTCCCTGCTGAACTTCACCTTTGCCTATGTCCTCATACACGTCCGTGACCGGAAATTCCTACCCTGGCTCTTTGAATTCTCCCCGCTGAATTATCTGGGAAAAATCAGCTATGGGTTGTATGTGTATCACTTTGCCGTCATTCATGTGGTCAATATCGCTTTTGCGGACCAACACGATTTAATACGCTATGCCCTTGCGCTTTTCGGGACATTTGTTATCAGCGCCGCGAGCTATGAGCTCATGGAAAAATGGTTCCTCAAATTTAAAGACGTCTACTTCAAACGCAATGACCCCGTCGATGAGAGCCCCCCTCTGGAAGCAATGAAACCCCTGGAACAGACGTAGCGCGAGATTGGCGACAGACATAGCGATTGTGGACCGTCATGTGGCTCCTCAATGCATAAAAAACCGCAGACCTGACCCGATACGGGCAGATCTGCGGCGTATAGTGACTCAACCCCTTCGGGGGTTTACTTTTCCATTTTCCGCACGTTCAATTTCATTTCGTAATCCTGGGAAGCGGTACGAATCAGCTCGGCATTCTTGTTCGCATTGCTATAGGTCTCCAGGAGGGCGGCTTCCAGTGCCTCGTCGGGGGTTTCTTCGAGGGCCATCTGAATGACGGCCATTTTCTGGTTCAACGCCGCTTGGCTGTTGTAGACGTCTTCCACTTTGGTGAGGATAGCCTGCATCGCTTCAATAGATTCGGTCAAGGTAGGCATGTTGGGTTCCTTTCGTGGGTTAAACGGCCCCGGCGCGTAGCGCGGGGCACCGTCAGACCCGGACTGTGTCCGCTACCACCTTTGACGCAAGAAGGGTGCCATGGTCTTTTTGCCCATAATAGCCTCTTTTTGTATAGTTTCTACACAACTTTCCTCCTCCAACCGGGGCCTTACTACACGATTCCGGGGGAAAACGATGCCTTTTAGGATAGGCACGGTCCTTGCACCTACCAGTTAATCGGCGCTTAGCTCGCCACAACCTGGAGGTTTGACCATGAAAGTCACGGAAACTACATCACTCTTTACCGACGCCTTAGTCACGATGAACGCCGCCATGGAAGCCAACGAGAACAAGCTCCCCTACTCCCTCTTTGCCAAGGCGGTTAAGAAACTCGACTTTCAGGTGACGGTGGGCGTTGCCGTATATAAAGATGACCCCGCCACGCCCCACGATTACTACACCGTGTGTTATCACGAGAATTATATCGAGCTCGTAGCCCACGGCAAGGAAAAAGGCATCGATGTGGGCTGGAAAGTCTCCGAGGCCTATCTGCAGAAACTTCAGGATGACCCGCAGAAATATATCGACAGCCCGGCCCTCCTCGATTGGGACTGGCTCAAATCCCGCCTGGGCATGTAATCAGCGGATGGGTTTCTACTGTGTTAGATCTGGGCTGGGTCGGGCTGCTACGGTGACGGGGTTCGAGTTAGTCTCTGGGGAAGGAATGGTGCGATGCACGAAGAGGGAAAGTCGGCGGACTCTACCCAGTCGGTGTAGCGCACCAAGGCCTTTCGGTCGAGGGCCAATTCCGCGGGCGAGTCCACCTGTTTGGCGAAGGGACAATACCAGCAGCCGTAGTTGCAGCTTGCCGCGTTCGAAGCGACCTGAAATACTACGAATCGGGCCCGTCGTCTCCGTGACGACGGGCCCGAGTATTGTACGTGCCGATAGGTCTTAGTTGACCCTGTTTTCAGTACTCGTAAAAACTCAGTTTACGGGAATTGGCGTCGGTGAGCGTACACCACCGCGCTGAAGCACGAGCACTTCCATCGACCCGGATGGGAAACCGCCGTTTGCAGCGGTAAACGCTTCGTCCTCGGTTACCGCGTGGCAGTCCTGGCAGCTATTGCCCATCGTATTGATGAAGGGCGCACCCGCGTGGACTTGGTCGACGGCCGCATTGGTGACGGGATCAATGTAAACCACACCGTCGGTTGCGTTCTGACCTTTGAGGAAGTCATCACTCGTAATTCCCGGGAGGAACAAGTTCAGCGCCTTGGGCGGATAGGCCGTTGTGTCGCTGAAATCGGGAAGTGATGCGGCCCCAGTACCGGTCATCTTGACCGCCTGAATGTCCGCGTCCCCGCCATCCAGGGAAAGCGAATAGGCGAAGGAAACATAGTGGTCCCGGACGGTGACCATCCCGGTGTGCACGGCGAAGGCGATGTTGTACATGCCTGCGTCGGCCAGCTGCGTGTCGTCGTCGTTACCGGTGGCGAGGGCACGTTGGATGTTGGAATTCCACCGACCGAAGAGCGGGTCGTCCGCTGACGGGACAAACGTGGTGCCAGCGGCACCGATGTCGCCACGGCTACCGACCGTTTGGCGCAAGCGGCGGCGAGGAACGGTGTCGCCTTCTTGCGGCACATATCCCATCGCGATAGCGTCGGCATAATCGATGCCGACCGCGTTCGGTGCGTTGAGCCCGAGGAACTGTGCAGTTCCATCGGTGAAGTAACGAATGGGTGAGGTGAATAGATCCTTGAACTGGAAGGCAAATTCGCCGTTGGGCGTCGTCGCCGGATCAAAGACCCACTGGGGTGTATTGTCATCGAAGGCAGCGGTCGCATAGGGTCCCGTGCCGTCGTCTCCGTGACGGGAACCGCCACCGCTATCCGCTTCGCCATTAATGCGCTGGCCGACCCACTGGTCGTCCGAGAGTCCGATTGGATTTGCGCGCGCAAGGCGATGGTGCCACAGGTCGAGGCGTCCGCCCATGAACATGTCATCGTCGGGAAGATACTTGTGTACTTCGCCGTCCGAGTTACGCCATGAGGGCATGGCTCGGCTATTGTCGTGGCAGGTCAGCATGCACCCGAGCTCTGCGAACATAGGTACGGCGTTGGGACCCGTCGGGTCGTCCAACATGAACGTAACCCGCGACTCGTAGATCGTTGAATTGACACTGGTGGAACCCCGGGCGGAGTCATTGTCTATCGAGGCCTGGCCGTCGCGTCGCGGGCCGCCTTCGCGCTGCCATGCGCCATTGGTGTAGCGAAAGTAATCGTGGGTGTCGCCCTTGTCACCTTCCCAGCTCATCTGGAAGAACATGGTGTCGTCGTTGTAGGCCGCCTGAACGGTGAACGGCAGTGTCATGGCCTTTTCCGTGTCCAAGCCCTGAAGCGTTGGCGAAAGATCGGGGGCCGCCGCGACAACAACATAAGCGGTCTTGGTCTCGGCATCCGAACCAACCGACGTGGTGACCGTGAGGGCTACCGTATAGCTGCCCGCCGCAGCATAGGTATGGGAAGGATTACGGTCGGTGCTGGTTTCGCTGTCGCCGAAATTCCAAGCCCAAGCCGTGATGGCCTCGGTTCCCGAGGCGGAACTGTCGTTAAACTGCACGACGAGTGGCGCTGTTCCGGTTACAGGTGCCCCGCTGAAGGCCGCCGTGGGGCCGGTTTTCGTGGGCTCGGGTGTTACTGTCGGACAGCCGGTGAGCACGGCGGCAAACAACGCCACTGCACTCGCAGCCCCTATCCATTTCTTGAATCTGGTAAACATGATACTCACTTCCCTTTCTGTTGCCGCCCGCAGAGTCATTTCCGCAAGCAATCTATCCACAACTAGAAGGGAGCAAGAATCACTCCAAAACATGACAACAAATGAAAAAGAATACTGCACCAGACTTACGTCATATTTTACGAGCATATTATTAGATTCGTTGGGGCACTTCGACCGGCACACAGGCCGGGGAGTTCAGCGGTCATATCTCTATTGTGGACATTAGTGTCCTGTTTTTATATCAAATATGTTCAAAACCTCTCGGCGCACTCTGGATGATAATACTATCATTGCACCTGTCGCTGTCGTCGGTTGCTCACGGCCGCCCAAACTATTGGACAGTCCAGCACTCAGGATACCCCTTTACTCAGATAAAACCGAGTACAGGAAAATTGGCAGAACTCGCCATTGGATCCACCCCTGACGGTGAATGTGTGTAACTTGAAGACGCCTATCCCCGCCGGACCACCTGTCCTGCGCGCAAGACCTGATTGGCCATGGGCGCACTCGCGGCAGAAGGAACGTCTGTCTCAACCGGCGCATTGGGCGCTTGGCGCCTGCGAATACACTCCAGCCAATTGATGCGGTGTAATCGCCCCTCATTGGGATTGGTATAAACATCCGCGCCACGAGGCCCCTTCCCTAGGATATGGACACATCATCGCCCTAAAAATTTCGGATACCGAGCCCCGCCTGCGTGGCTTCACCCAAGTCGACCGAGGCATACACGACAACCAACCAGAAACAAGTCTTCCGTAGCTTTCACCGAACTACACGGGCGAGCCCCAACGGGCTTGACCGTGGCACCCAAAGATCAGTCTTCGATTCACATCGGTAACTTGAAGCGTAGGCAAAGCCCCATATTCTAAATTCACCATTCACCATTCAAAATGCGCATGGTCGATGGACATAAGAAGGCCAATCTTGCTATTCTAAGGCCTTACCAGACGCCCTTTTATCGCATGCCGTGCGCCCGTTGGCCCACCGTCATTGCGCACAGATTCAGACGACCCGACAGGACTTCCACCATGTGCAGTCATCCCGTTGACGACCCGAAACAGACTTTTATCTATAAACTGCGCCACTCCCTGGCCCATATCATGGCCCAGGCCGTGTTGGAAATCCGCCCCAAGGCCAAAATGGCCTTCGGTCCCCCCGTGGAGTTCGGCTTCTACTATGATTTCGATTTTGGCGACCAGCCCATCGGCGAACGCGACCTGGAACAAATCGAAAATGGCATGCGCCGTATCATCAAGGAAAAGCAGCCCTTCGAGCAGTCCTATAAGACCCTCGACGAGGCCACTGCCCTCCTCACCGGCACGGACCAGAACTATAAGATCGAGTATGCTCAGGAACTCGTGGAATCCGGGCGCGCGGGCGATGAAGGCCTCGGATTTTATGTGAACGGCCCCTTCATCGACATGTGCGAAGGTCCCCATCTGGAGCACACGGGCGAAGTGCCCAAGGCCTGCTTCAAGCTCGACCGCATCTCGGGCAGCTATTGGCGTGGCGATGAGAAAAACCCCATGCTCACCCGCATCTATGGCCTCGCCTTTGAGTCCAAGGGCGGCCTGAAGGAATTCATCGAGCGCCGTCAACTCGCCATGGAGCGGGATCACCGCAAACTGGGCGAAGAGCTCGACCTCTTCTTTATGGACGCCGAGGTCGGTGTGGGCCTGCCCATGTGGATGCCCAACGGTGCCGTCGTTCGCGATGAACTCGAATCCTGGGCCCGGGAAGTGGAATTCAAAGCGGGCTTCAAACGGGTCAGTACCCCCGCCATCACCCGCAAAGAGCTCTACATCAAATCGGGCCACCTGCCCTACTATGCGGAAGACATGTATCCCCCCATGCAGGTGGATGAAAACGACGAATATTACCTCCGCCCCATGAACTGCCCCCACCACCACAAAATCTATGCCGCACGGCCCCGCTCCTACCGCGAGCTGCCCCTGCGCCTGGCGGAATATGGCAACACCTACCGCTATGAAAAACACGGCTCCCTGGCGGGACTGCTCCGCGTTCGCGCCATGTGCATGAACGACGCCCACATCTATTGCACCCCCGAGCAGGTGGAGCAGGAATTCCGCTCGGTCATGGCCATGTATGACCTCTACTACAACCACCTCCGCATGGGCAGCTTCCGCGTCCGCCTTTCCCTCCACGATCCCGCTTCGGAAAAGTTCGTGGGTAAGACCGACGAATGGCTCAAGACCGAAGCCATCGTCCGCGAGGTGCTCAACAACCTCGGCGTCGACTATGAAGAAGAAAAGGGCGAAGCCGCCTTCTACGGACCCAAAATCGACATCCAGGTGAAAAACCTCATGGGCCGCGAAGAGACCGTGTCCACCTGCCAGCTCGACTTCGTCGTCGCCGAACGCTTCGGCCTCGAATACGTCGACTCCGACGGCGAACGCAAGGTGCCCTTCATCATCCACCGGGCCCCCCTGAGCACCCACGAACGCATGATCAGCTTCCTCATTGAACTCTACGGTGGTGCCTTCCCCACCTGGATGGCTCCCCTCCAGGTCCAGCTCATCCCTGTGAACGACGACGTGGCCGACTACGCCGAAGAGATCGCCGACGAGCTCCGCGACAACCTCTTCCGCGCCGAAATCGACTACAGCAACGAGAGTTTTAATAAGAAGATCCGCAACGCCATCACCCACAAGATCCCCAACCTGTGGATCATCGGTGGCAAAGAAAAAGAAAACCGCACCATCACCTGGCGTCGCTATTGCAGCAAGCAGCAGAAGACGGTAGACATCGGCGACGCCCACATGGCCCTCGAGCGCCTGCGCGGTGAGCGGATGATGGATAACTTTGAAGATGTGGAGTTGCCGCTCGGGGAGTAGGGAACGAATTAGAAGACAGTGTGCATACAACGAAGCCCGGCCATGCGCCGGGCTTTTTTCTTTGCGGGGACCAGAACCACGAATGAACGTAGAGCAGCCGATGGCCGCAACGGAAAACAAATTCTAAACCACGAAGATACGAAGAGCACGAAGGGAAGAAAACGTTGGGCGTGTCCAACAGGGGGTTGACCGTTCCCACGCTCTGCTTGGCGATTTGGCGAGAGGCCTACGCACACACCAAGGCCCACTCTATCCGCGCGAAGTCCATTCCGAAGCAGAGCTTCGAGGCATGCATTCCCAAGCAGAGCTTGGGAACGAGAGGTAATAGGGTCGTGCCGCGCGATCACGGGGAACGAGGGAAGACGTAACGCGTTGGGACGCATTACGGCGCGCCCGACCAATCGCACCCCAATTCGTGACCAGTTGCGTTCATTCGTGGTCCAGTAATGCTACGTCCCAGACCGCGTGCCCCCCAAGATGGGGGATTCCCCCGTGTCGAGGCGCACTGATCTCCGGGTGCCCCTACCGCAGCCAAGACCGGCGTAGCGTGATGGGGGTAGATCTCCGGAAACTGGGCGAAGACGACCTCCCAGGCCTCCGGGATGGGGTCCGGCGAGGGAGCGCCCTGCGTCGCGGGTTCCGGGACTGGGACTTCCGCGATCGGGACCTCCCGGATCTCGGGTTGCGGGGTTGTAGCTTGCGGGGGAGGGGGAAGCACAGCGGGAGCGGTGGCTTCCGGCCGGGGGCGGCGGAGACTCTCCAGGGGCGTGGCCCGTGCGCGGCGCTGCGCCTCGGTCAGTTTGGGGACATAAAGTTTCGCGTTGTAGCGTGGGTCATAAGGGCGGTTGGCAGGCATGGTGTTTTTCCTCCATTGGAATGAGTCCGGGTTCGGAGAGCGGTGATGAAGCTCCCTCTATTCATTGTGCGCGGACGTTGCCATTCTTTTTTGGGGGAAAGCATCGCGATGGGGGGATTTATGTGAATTTGAGGGGGAAGGTGGGTTGGGGCAGTGGGAGCTGAAGCCTCTCCTGGAGCTGGAGCACCTACGGGGCGAGCGGATGAAGGATAACTTTGAGGATGTGGCGTTGCCGCTGATGGAGCACCGTCAATCGAAAAGCATTGAATTATAGTGCCGCGAAAGAACGCAAAGAACACAAAGAAATAGGGCTTCTTTGTGCTCCATGCGCTCTTTTGCGGCCAAGATGTTTCTGGCGATGATGGTCGGGACCCGTCTATCGCCAAAGTGATGGAAGTAGCGCGGCAATCCCAAGGAGTAAGGAGGTTACGATGCCACCGGTACCCCAGCCGCCGCTTCGGTCTCCCCTACTCAATGCGTATTTCTTGATATAGAACTTATAGGAGCCAAAATTGATTAATACGCCGTGTTCCTTGCGCGACGATTTGAGGTAACCGAGAAGCTGGGCAATGTGCTCCGGTGCCGTCGTCCGCACCGCTTTTAATTCGACGATGAGTTCCCCTTCTACCAGGAGATCGGCCATGTACTCCCCAATCACGGTGCCATCTTCGTCGTAGACCTTCATGGGATATTGCTGCTCCACCGCCAGCCCCGCATTGCGCAACCGATGGGCAAGCGCGTTCTCATAGACCTTTTCGAGATGGCCATGGCCGTGGTAAACATGGATGGCGTAGGCGGTTTGACGGACTTGGTCACACAGGGCGTTGATGTTCACGGTTCTTTCTCCCTCACGTTGCCAAATGTTCTATACGAGACGCACATAGTTGCTCCGTCCTATATTAGTGGTACTTGGCAATTTTGGCAACCCCTTACACCGATTTTTATAGCCGCGAAAGAGCGCAAAGAACACAAAGAAAAAAATGGCTTTTTTGTGCTCTATGTGTTCTCTTGCGGCCAACATGTTTCTCACGACGATGAGTTCCCCTTCGACCAGCAGAGCGGCCATATACTCCCCAATCACGGGGCCGAAGCCTGTCTATTCGATTTACCTTGGTGTTCCATCCAATGTTAGTGGTACTTGCTGGTTCTGGCAACCTCTTTGCCAACTTTTTATGGCCGCGAAAGAGCGCAAGGAACGCAAAAAAACGACTTCTTTGTGCTCTATGCGTTCTCTTGCGGCTCAAATGCTACTGCCAGCGATGGAGATCATGCCAAAATGCACGCTCTGCCTGTAAGATCACGGGCTCTCCAAGGCTCGGAAACAGGGGCGAGAACCGGACACTCCCAAGTGACGCGCGTGCCCTGCGGGGTTGACGTGGGCCTTGCCTCGGACAGGAATGTCCAAGATCCTTATGTCGGCCTTGTCTCCGTGATGCTAGGCTCCTCGTTCAATGCATGGGACGGACTTTCAGCCCTTGAATGAAAGAAGGACCATTTTCCTGGACCGCTGGCCCCGACTGTATTAATGTTGATATCTATCATGTTGAAACGCAGGATTCGGCAGCGCTATGATTTGCTGTCGGGAATTGATGCGTTGAGACTCAGCCACCCCGAATCCAAGAGAAAGGAATCACGCCATGAATGCTACCCGGACAAAGTCACTCAATACACCCCAGGCGGTGGGCCATGCTTCGAAGGACCTTGCGCGTTATTTTTATTCCGGGGCGGCCCTCTTGCTTTTCTTGTTAATGTTTCTTGGGTTTCAGCAGTTCTATGTCCACGGCAAGGCTTACCCTGGCCGGGAGCTCACGCCACCCATACGCACGCTAATCATCCTCCACGGTGTCGCCATGTCCACGTGGATGTTGTTGTTTGTGGCCCAGCCCCTGTTGATCGCGTCGGGTAACCGTCGTGTTCATATGACGTTGGGAAAAGTCGGTGCGGGCCTGACGGTGGTGGTGGTTTTTCTCGGTCTGCGGCTGGGTATCGAATCTGCCCGGGTAAACCCGCCGGACCTCTTGCTGTGGGGTTTGACGCCCCCCCAGTTTATGGCCGTATCCGTCATCAGTATCACGATGTTTGGCACGCTGGTGGCCGTCGCCATCTGGAAACGGCGACAGCCGGAGCTCCACCGCCCCATGATGCTCTTGGCTGTGCTGGCCGCGATGCCGGCCGCGATGGATCGCATTGACCCCATAAAATCCCTCTATGCCGAGACGGTTTTTGGGACCATCTGGGGCCCCTTCTTCAGCACGCTGGTCGTCGGCCTGTTCCTCGTTGGGCTGCATTGGACGTTAACGCGCAAGTTAAGCCGTCCGCTGGCCATCGGATACGCAGGGCTTGTCCTCATGGGGGCCATCATCATGCGCCTGGCGCCAAGCGGGTTATGGGAAAGCTTCACGAATTTTCTGTTGTAGATTTGCGGCATCAAGGATCTCGGTGTCAGGGTGCCAGCGGCGGTGCGGGTGCGGTGAAGTGGTAGGTCCCTGAACCCAGGGTACAGGCCACCCGTCCTCCCACGACTTGCACTTCGCTGGCCAGGGGGCTTTCCGTCAGTGGCGCGTCTTCCAGCATCACGACCGCCGGATCGGTGGCGGTGAGCATGATGGTTGCGGTTGTGTTTGGCGGAATGGTGACGGTGTAGGTGGCGATTTCGCCTTCGCGCTTCCAGTTGGATTCGATGCGGCCATAGAGTGTTTCGCGCGCGCCGTTCACCTGGCTGAGGTCGCCGACGAGGGCAGGCCGAATGAGGAAGTGCTGAAAGCCCGGTTTCGCCGGGTCGGGCTGGATGCCTGCCAAGCCCTGGACGAACCACATGCCCACGGAAATCAGGGTGTCGTGGATTTGTGAGTTGTCGCCGTTCCACTCTTCCCAGATGGTCGTGGCGCCGTTGTCCAACATGAAGCCCCAGCTTGGATAGGTCCGCTTCGAGGCGATGGTGTAGATGAGATCGTTGTGATCCTGGTCCGTCAAATAACGGGTCATGAAGTAGGTGCCGTGCATGCCCGTGTTGAGGTGGCCCTTTTGCTTCACAAGAATGGCATCGCGCAAGGCGTCCATCACTGCACCGCGCTTGTCTTCGGGGGTTACGCCGAAAAGGAGAGGCATGGCGAGATAGGGCTGTTCCCCATTGACGTAAGTTGCGCCGTCCGGATTCAGGAAGCGGGCGTGTACCCGTGCGGCGAGGGCCTCGGCTTGCGCGGTGTAGCTTGCGGCTTCTTCTGTTTTTCCCAGCACCGTCGCGGTTTCGGCAGCGATCTGGAGGGCGTAGACGTAGAAGCAATTGTTGAAGAAAAGGGTGGAGTTATCGTCGACCCGGGTGCCTGCGCCCTGGCCGCGGTTGGGTGCGACCCAGTCGCCAAGAAAGGACCATTCCATATCGCCATAGCCCACACCGACATAGGGTGCGAGGATGCCATCCTGTTCTTTGGTTTGAACGAAGGCCAGCCAGCGTCGCATGGTGGGATAGGATTGCTCCAGCACGCGCTGGTCACCGTACTGCAGATAGACCTGCCAGGGCATGGTCACACAGATGCCGCTCCAGGCGGGCCCACCACCGGCCGTTTGGGGACTGGGCGCCGTGTAGGGCAGGTCGCCGTCGGCAATCTGGCTATCCCGCCAGTCATAGAGCCACTTGCTGTACAAGGGGGCCGTCTGGAAGTTGGTCATGCCCATTTCCATGGAGGTGCCCGAGTCGCCGCCGTATCCGAGGCGCTCGCGGTTTGGGCAGTCGACCACATAGCTGCCCAGGGTCAGACAACGATAGGTCCAGTTCGCGGTGGTGTAGATTTGATTCAAGAGCTCATCGGAGCTCGTAAACTCCGAGGCCGGGGCGTAGTCGGTAGATATCCAGTGACCCGTTATATCTTCGGGACGGGGGGCGCTTTCCAGGCCCTTGACATGGACCCAGCGAAAGGCGTGGTAATTGAAGCGGGATTGAAAGGCCTGGGCTGTGGGGCCGTTGAAAACGTATTCGTCGTATTGGTTGTTGGTCTGGAGCGCGCCGTTGCTCAGGATCTTGTCGCCGTATTCGAATCGCAGCTCCGCGCCTTCGTCTCCCCCTTCGGGAAAGCGGTATTCCATCCAGCCGGTGAAATTCTTACCCATATCCACCAGCCAGGTGCCGTCGTCTTGCTGCTGGACCGATTGCGCCGGTATATCGCCGAGGATGCGATTGGGCTCGGAGATTTGGGCCGCGATCACGGGCGTGGACGGCGTATAGATCACCGCATTACCCCAACTGCCCTCGTCCAACGTGGGGCCCGCCCAATCGGCGCGTTCCAGCCGACTGTCGTAGCGTTCGCCGCCATAGTGATGGCTCTGCGATGGTCCCAGTGGCGTGATGGGGCTCGGGTGCGTTTTCCAACTGGTGTCGGTGCTCAGGAACAACGGCGTGGCGCTTTCCAATCCAATCTCAAACTGGGCCTTCACCAGGGGGCCATTCGTCGAGACCCGATCCAACATGGGTCTTGACCAACCCCGACCGAGCCAGAGTGCGATGGTATTGTCGCCTTCATGGAGATAGCCGCTGATATCATGGGTAAGATACAGTCCGCGCTTGGCATAATCCGTCACGGCAGGCATCAACACATGGTCATCCACTTTTTTGCCGTTCACATAGAGCTCGTAATAGCCCAGAGCGCAGACATAGGCCATGGCCTTATCGGGCGCGGTGGCCAGAGAGAAAGACTTTCGCAGCCAGGGCAGTGGTCCGGCGTTGTCTGCCATCCAATCCACACCAATCCACGCACCCGACCAGTCATCCGCTGACAACAGGCCCATGGTCCAGCGGGCCGCCTCACTCCATTCGCTCGGCTGATCCAACTGGTTCCAGATACGGACCTTCCAGTAGCAAAACTGACGGGAAGCAAGGGGGGTGCCCCCGTACTCGACGTGTACGGACTGATCGCTCTCGACTTTGCCACTGTCCCAGAGGTCGCCCTGATCGTTGTTTAATAGATCCTGGGACGAGGCAACGAGAACGTGGTAAGCGCGCTGCGTCACGCCCCGACCATCGCTCTGCAGTTTCCAGCTCAGGCGCGGCATTGCGGCATCAATCCCGAGGGGATTCTGGCGATATTCACACCGTAAATCGGTCCCCTCCAGGGCAGCGGCAGGGGCATGAAAAAGGGAAGTCGCGCAAAAAAGCAGGGCGAACACGACGGTGGTGAATTTGAGATACATGGTACTTCTCTCTGGGCAGTAGTTGGTGTCTTCCAGCGTGCGAATGCCGCTCGGATCGGAAGCGTTAATCATAGGCCCAGACCGCATGTTGTGTCCAGTTTTTGGAGCACCTTCGCCTGCCCTGTGCGTTATCTTAACGCAAGGTGAAGCATAGAACGAATCATATAAGGGCAGTGTATTTGGGTGCGCCAGAACCGCAGGTCTTGTCCGTCGCGGCAGGCTATGCTGCGCTGGCCGTCCGTCGGCGAATGGCGGCACTATTCGAGGGGAGTCCATGGTAGATGTATACGAATTCGGCAAGCGGAGCTTGCAGGACTGCATTACCAAGCGGAGCTTGGGAACGAGGGAGAACTTGCCATCCCCTTTTGTGTTCTCTGCGTTCTTTGTGGTTAATACAGGGCGCATTCGTGGGTGAAGGGCACCCTATTCGGCTGGCAACCACTGGATGCCGATGATACGGTGCTCTACCAGACCCGTGGAGGGCTCCAGCGATCCGGGTTTCTTACCGGCGAAGGCGTCGGTCGTCAGCGTCCACACCACCTCCTTCTCCTCGTTCACCTCAAAAAGCTGGACGTGGTTTTGTCCCGCTTCCTTATAGTGCCAGTCGGAGTTGGCGATAAGGGTGTTGCCATTGGCGAAACGGTGGAAACCCCCAACGATATTGACGTTGAAATCGCTAATCTCTTCGGCCTTCAGTTCCCACACCACCGTGTGGTCGGGTGCGGCCTCGATGAGACCGCCCCGCCAACTCATAAGGGTGTTGCCATTCGCCAGGCGCTCCGCCACGATGGGTAGATCGGGCACCGGGTGACGCCATCGTTCTCCCCCCGCTTCGTCCACCTCGACAAAGGCCTTATCGTGCCGCAGGGCCAAGAGGTAGGTGCCTTGGGGCGTGCGACGCAGCAGGTTATAGCGATCATGCTCTTTCGCTTCGGGGGGGGTGGGGACGCTGATGCGCTTTACTTCGGTGCGGCCCTGGTCGGTAATGTGGACCAGTTCCATGGGCGTGGCGTCTTCCGTCATGACGTCACCATTGGGCAGGGGCACGCAGGATTTGATTTCGCTGGGTGCCGCCACCCGATACTCCCAGAGCAACGCACCTTTCTCATCCAACTCCCGTACATAGCGGTGGGACGAACAAAGATAGTTTCCCGAGGGGAGCTTCCAGCCGTCATAGACCATGTCGTCCCATTCCACGGGCCCGGGCTTGCCGTCGACGACCTCCGTGACGAAGGAGCCAAACTCCATGGTGCCATCGCGGCCAAAGACACTGATGCCCTCCGCCGAGGCAATAAACACAGAACCCGATTCCAGCGCGGGGGTGGGTACCTTCGGCGCTTGCTCCTCAGCGGTCATCATCCTCGGCGTGAGAACCAGGGCCAGAAGCAGGGCCAAGCCCCGCAACAAAATCTTCGACGAAGGGGTGTAATACATCACGGAGTTGCTCCTGCATGGTTGGGTTCTTTGGAATTACTCTACAAGGGCGCTGGCGACAAACACAATGGGGCGGTGTTGTGTCTGGCCCATCGCGACCATCGCTGGAACTTGCGTACCTGGTGGGCACCATACATAATAGTCCTTACGCAGGTGCCATCAAGGTCACCTTGGAGGAAGATGTATGAATGTTTCCCTGAAACGACACACCCTGTTGGTGCTTTTTCTTGTGCTGGGTATGTGCAACAGCTATGCCGGTATTGAGACGCTCGTCGTCCCCTATAGGGCCACGGAGGATGTGGTCTATGGACAAAAAGAAGGCATGGGCCTGACTTTCGATGTGCTACAGCCAACGGAAAAGGGCAATGGGAAGGGCATTGTCCTGGTATCCAGTGGCGGCTGGAATTCGAGCAAGTCTAACCTCATGGACGATGTGGAAGAGAAGCGCAAGGATCACTGGGGTATGGGCCTCCTCCACAACGGCTTTACCGTCTTTGTGGTACGTCATGGCAGTGGCCCCCGATTCTTCGTGCCCGAGATGGTGGAAGATATCCGTCGTTCCGTGCGCTTTGTGCGCCTTCATGCGGCGGACTATGGCATCGACCCCGATCATATCGGTATCACCAGCGGCTCCTCTGGCGGTCATCTTTCCCTCATGGTCGGCATGACGGGTGATGACGGAAATCCCGATGCGAAAGATCCCGTAGAGCGGGTGAGCAGCCGCATTCAGGCGATCGTTTCCTGGTTTCCCCCCACCGACCTGATCAATTGGGGCGAAAAAGACGGCTACAAAACCATAGAACAGTTCCGACCGGGCATGTTTACGGGCATGTTTGGCACGATCACCGACCTGACGAAACAACTGGAATCCATTTCACCGATTTACTTCACCACCCCCGATGATCCCCCCCTGCTGCTTATCCATGGTGACAGCGATCGCACGGTTCCCCTGCAGCAATCGGAAATCCTGAAGGCGAAATACGAGGAAGTGGGACTCCCCGTCAAACTTATCGTCGCCCCGGGCGGTGGTCACACCTATTGGGATGGTATCGAAGACCGCTATGTCGATGTGGGCGATTGGTTTACGACTTACTTGAAGTAACTGCCGTTGGGACGCAGCGTCGAGCATATTGATTCGACCCGTGGTAATTTCCGGATAAGGCACGTAGTCGTACTACTCCGAAAGCAGACGTCGCTGGAGCAATGCGGCCATGTTCCGTCGGCCATCTGCAACCAGATATACATAGACGGCCGGGCCCTCAACTTCATAGATGATTCGATAGGGCTTGAAGAACGTTTCTCGAAAGCCGCTCACCCCGCTCTCCTTGAATTCCATGGGGCACACGCCCCGCTCAGGGAATTCACGAAGACCATGGATGACATTTTCTATGTTTTCGTAGACATAGTCTGCCGCTTCGGGAGAATCGTTCGCCGCAATGTAGTCGTAGATATCGATCAGGTCCCGCTGCGCCATCCCCGTGATGAAGACTTCATGGGTCATTCGTCTTTATTTCGCCGGGCACGCATGGTCGCAAAGAACGCATCCGCAGGGACCAACCTGCCTTCTTCCACTTCTTTTCTCCCCATGGCGACAATCTTCAGGAGGGCCAGGGTCTCCTGGGTACGTTCATATTCCATGAGACTCTGCATGATAACCTTGGCCTCGCCATTCTGGGTTATCACTATGGGCTCTCCATCCTTGCCAAGTTCGCGGACAATTTCCGCCGCGTGAGCCTTGAGATAGCTGATGGGCTTAATTTGAGTAGATAATCGCAAAATAGTTCCTTTCTTCTTACAAGACTGAATATAGTCCGAAAACAGGTCATCCGTCAAGAAGTTCTGTTAGATCTATCGGGTATTCACGGTTGCGGACAAGATTTCTGTGCATTCTGACGTTCCCTATGTCGAATTGTCCCCTTCCATAGCGGAAAGTCCGCTCCCAACAGGTATCCCCATGCCCACAAAGTGGGTCTTTCCCGGTATACTATCAGGCATACACGTATGGTGGACCAACCCGTGTCCCCCAGCTGAGTTTTTATGACCGTCCCAGGAAGCCCATGAGCCAACTCTCACAGATAGTGCTGAACGCCCAAAATGGTGACACCAATGCCTTTAATGCATTGGTCGCTCGCTTTGGTGGCGCGGCCCATGAGCGTGCTTTTTCGTGGCTGGGTGACCACCATCGGGCAGAAGAAGTGGTGCAAGAGGCCTTCCTGGAAGCGGCGCTCAAGATTCACCAGCTCCAGTCCCCCCTCGCCTTTTCTTCCTGGTTCAAGCGGATTCTGGTAAAGCAGTGTGACCGGGTTACGCGCAAAAAGTCCCTACCCACGGTGGAGTTGTTTCACGGGACCGATGTCGCCAATAGCCAGGAAACGCCCGCTACCTTGCTGGACGCCAAGGTATCGCAAGGCCAGTTGCAGCAGGCACTTCAGAAGCTCACGACTGCCCAGCGCGCCCTGATTCATGCGGCCTATTGGGAAAACACGCCCCAACGAGAAATCGCCAAAAACCTGGGCGTACCGCTCACAACCGTCAAAAAACGACTCTATGGTGCTCGGCAAAAGCTGGCCCAACTGGTTACGGCGCTCCAGACACCCGACGAGACCTCTACCGCAGAGCACACCGCATTTTCGACCGAGACACAGATTTTTATGGCCGCGTGGCACGGCCAGCGGTCCAAAGTGCATGCCTTGCTGAATGCCCAGCCGGAACTCCTCCAGGCGCGGAACAGCGAAGGCCTTTCGCTCTTACTCTTTGCCGCCCATGCGGCCCATTACAGCCGACAGGATGAAATCACCACCGCCCTGCTGAATGCGGGTGCCTTGCCCGACTATTTTGCTGCCGCCGCACTTGGGCACACCAATACGGTCTTACGTGCCTTGCTGGCCACGGCCGTCGACACCGTTGGGCCCTGGCAGCGGACGGCGCTCCATTGGGCCATCTGTGGGGGCCACGCTACCCTGGTAAGTGCGCTCCTCGACCGGGGTGCCGACCCGAACTGCACCGACCACTGGGGCTGCACGGCCGTTCATCTCGCGGTAGACTTTGGCCACGAGGCGCTCTTTGGCCTCTTGCTGGCCCGTGGCGGCGACCCACGGCGAATCATGAACAACGGCAAGAATCTGCTCCATCTGGCGGCCTGCAACGGCGACAACGGACTCATCGACCGGGTCCGACATGCGGGCCTTCCCCTGGATATTTTCACCGCGGCGGCCCTGGGCCACGTGGGGCTGGCCGACACGCTGCTCTGTCGGGACCCGTCGGTTATCGGCCAAAAACTCCGCATCGGCGCAACCCCCTTACAAATTGCCGCCGAACGGGGTCACACGACCATGGCCCAATACCTGCTTGAGCGGGGCGCCACCCTCGACCCCATCAGCGCGATAGCCCTGAACGATGAGACGGCACTCTTTGAATTGCTGGAGCGTCAACCCCGGGCCATCGATCGCAATGCGGGTTCCTTTGGCTTTACCCCACTCCACGCCGCCTCTGTCCGCGGGCGGGATGACCTCGTCCAACAATTATTGTTTCATGGCGCGGATGTAAATCGCAGTGACCGCATGTTTCGCAAAACCCCCATGGAGGAGGCCCTGTTTTTCGGAAAAGAAAGCGCGGCCCGGCTCCTCTTCCGCCACGGTGGCCGTCTCGCGGGCCCGATTATCTTACCCCGCTGACGCCCTGACAGGCCGACTACAGTTGAAAACACATCATTTTGCCCCATAACGTACGAACAAAATAATCGATTCCACTTGATAGAAATCGCCGACAGGCACTATACTGCTTCGCCGGTAACCTTTTTGTCCCCGCTGCAGGTTTTCTATGCGGTCCCTCCGTTTTTTTTCGGGACCCTGCATGTCCAGATACTACAACGTTTTTCCAAACGAACCCATTAAAATAAGGAGAATATCCATGGCTGTTGCAACAACAGATACCATCCCCGACATCGATCACGACCTGCCCTTTAAGGTCGCCGATATGAGCCTCGCCGACTGGGGCCGCAAAGAACTCGACATCGCCGAGATCGAAATGCCCGGCCTGGTCGCCATCCGCGATCGCTACGCCGCCGACAAGCCCCTCAAGGGTGCTGTTATCATGGGCTCCCTCCACATGACCATCCAGACGGCCGTGTTGATTGAAACCCTTGTGGCCCTTGGCGCCGAAGTGCGCTGGGCAAGCTGCAACATCTACTCCACCCAGGATCACGCCGCTGCCGCCATCGCCAAGACCGGCGTGCCGGTTTTCGCCTGGAAGGGCGAGTCCCTGGAAGAATACTGGTGGTGCACCTACCAAGCCATGCTCTTTTCCGATGGCCGCACGCTCAACATGATCGTGGACGACGGCGGTGACGCCACCCTCCTCATCCACCGCGGTTATGACTTCGAAGAGCACTTCACCGCCCACGGCACGCTCCCCGAAATCTCCACGGACAACGAAGAAATTCGCGTCGTCGACACGCTCCTCCACAAGGTTCATGGTGAAGACCCGAACCGCTGGCACAAGACGATTGAAAACTGGATCGGCGTTTCGGAAGAAACCACCACCGGTGTGCACCGTCTTTACCAGATGATGGAAAAGGGCGAACTTCGCACCCGCGCCATGAACGTGAACGACTCGGTCACCAAGTCCAAGTTCGACAACCTCTATGGCTGCCGCGAATCCCTCGCTGACGGCATCAAGCGCGCCACCGACGTCATGATCGCCGGTAAAGTCGTGGTAGTTGCTGGTTATGGCGACGTGGGTAAGGGTTGTGCCGACGCCATGAAGGGCCTCGGTGCCCGCGTTATGGTCACGGAAATTGACCCCATCTGCGCCTTGCAGGCGTGCATGGAAGGCTATGAAGTTCTTCCCATGGTTGACGCTGCACCCCAGGGTGACATCTTCGTCACCACGACGGGCTGCGCCGACGTCATCACCCTCGACAACATGAAGGCGATGAAGAACAACGCCATCGTCTGTAACATCGGTCACTTCGATTCCGAAATTCAGATCGCCGCCCTCGAGAACATGCCCGGCATCGTCGAAATGGAAATCAAGCCCCAGGTCGACATGTTCACCTTCCCCGACGGCAAGTCCATCATCGTGCTCGCCAAGGGCCGCCTGGTGAACCTGGGTTGTGCCACGGGCCACCCCTCCTTCGTCATGTCCAACTCCTTCGCCAACCAGACCCTGGCGCAGATTGCGCTCTTCACCGAGACCGAGAAATACGAAATCGGCAAGGTCTACACCCTGCCCAAGTTGCTCGACGAAGAAGTGGCCCGCCTCCACCTGGAGAAGCTCGGTGCCCGTCTCGACGTCCTCACCGACGCCCAGTCCAAGTACATGAGCATCCCCAAAGAAGGCCCCTACAAGCCCGAACACTACCGCTACTAGGCACTCGCTTAGTTTAGTTTAAATCGCTTGAATACAACGCCCGGTGACCCATGGTTGCCGGGCGTTTTTGGGGACTGCACCGACGTAGTAACCCATCCACTACCCACGTGTACCCCGTGATTGGCCTGCGTCGCTGACCCAACGGCATTTACAATGACTTGGACGTCGGGGCCGTCCCCGGTGCGTCGGTACAGTCACCCATCCATTGCCCAAATGTACCCCGTGGTTGGCCCGCGTCGCTGACCCAACGGCATGTACGAGGACAGTCGGGGCCGTCCCCCTGAGGGCAGGTGACACTCAGGGGGACGGCCCCGACGTCCAAGTCATTGTCGCTCTCCGACGCTACACCGCTCGCCACCTGGAAAACTGCTTCTTGTCTCCGTCACTGCGTCGGTGCAGTCCCCGGTGCATCGGTACAGTCACCCATCCATTGCCCAAATGTACCCCGTGGTTGGCCTGCGTCGCTGACCCAACGGCATTTACAATGACAGTCGGG
>CAXBPH010000074.1:0-27696 GCA_963977445.1 uncultured bacterium
CCCAGAGAAGTGTGGCCAAAACCCCGGAAGGGGTATATACAGAATTCATGAAAAGCATTCCTTTGGATTGGGCGGTGCCAGCGAATGTACCGCTCAACTTGGGTACATCGACGCCGCAGCCGACCGACGGAGGGATTGACCTACGCTAACAGTCCTCACCCCTCCATTGCAATGGACTTTTAGGAAGATGAGGACAAAACGTCTTCGATGACCTGTCGCATGGTGTCGGCACTGAAGGGCTTCTTAAGGAATGCGGAAAACTCGATGCCCGGATATCTGCGTTCAACTTCGCGTCGGGTATAGCCGCTACACAGGACGATTGGGATTTTCTCACACAGGGGTTTCAGCGCCACGGAGACGTCCAGGCCGTCTTTACTCGGTAGCATTACATCGAGCAGGATTACGTCGATATTGTCCTTTTGGGATTCAAAAACGGAAAGGGCATCGTCGCCATCTACCGCTAGAAATACGGTGTATCCGCTGCCCTGGAGTATATGCATGCCCAGTTCACGGACCATTTCTTCATCGTCCACCAGCAAGACGCCCCCACCGCAAGGGCGTTCTCGTACAACTTCGTCAACCAGCGGCAAGGCATCAACGGTCGCTTGTGCCTCGATTGCGGGAAATATCACGATGAAGGTGGTGCCTTTTTCGGGCGTGCTCGTTACGCTAATGGCTCCCTTGTGTGCCCGAACAATGCCAAGGACTGCGGCCAGGCCCAATCCTCTTCCGGTAAATTTTGTGGTAAAAAAAGGATCGAAAATCTTGTCCACCATGTCGTTCTCAAATCCTGCACCAGAATCCGTAATTTCGAGGAAGCTGTAGGTACCCGGTTGGTGTCCTTCGGTGAAACGCATCGTTGCTATACAGGCCGCGTCGGCAAGAAGGGTCCCGGTGCGAATCACAATTGTGCCGGAACTTTCGGCGATCGCTTCCGAAGCGTTGGTGACAATATTGACGATCAGTTGTTTGAGCTGGCTTTCATCGCCAACAATTTTCGGCAAGTCTTCGCTCAGTTCAAAGGTAAGGTTAATTTTCTTACTTATGGTCGCGGTTATCAGGTAGCGCATCTCGGAAACGATGGTGGACAAATTGGTGGGTGACAGTTGAAACATACCACCGCCAGAATAGGACAGAATCTGCGATACAAGGTCGGTGGCGCGATCAGAAGCTTTGTGTATTTCACCTACACAATGTTGAACGAGAGCAACATCGGCAACATCGGAGTCAATAAGGTCTGCATTACCTACAATTACCGCAAGAAGATTGTTGAAATCATGGGCGATTCCACTGGCGAGAACCCCGATACTTTCGAGTTTCTGCATTTCACGGGCTTGCTCTTCCATGCGTTTCTTGTCAACTTCCAGCGCTTCCCGTCGCGCCACTTCGTCGCGTGCTGTCTGATGCATGGACTTATAGTCTTGAATTCGATGGGTCAACTCGGTGACATCTTCCACCGTAATCATGGCATAGAATTCCGGGGAAGGTGTTCGAGTAGATTCAGGAACAGCCGTTACCGTTGTTTTCTGAACGCGCTGCGCGCCCCCGGTGGTGACCGATGGGAAGAAGTGTCTGTAGAGGGTGGAGGGGAAAACTATGGTAGGGCCACCTTCGAAGATAACGTCAATTTGCGCGCGAATCGGTACCTCCAGGAGATAGGGCGCCTGTGAGGTGACGGATGTCCCCAATACGCCGTCGGCCGAAATGCCCGTCCATGACGCCATGCAATCATTCCAGAATACCACGTTGAGTTTCGGGTCGATTATACAGACGCCGACGGGCATGTGATTGAGAAGGGTAAAACGATCTTCACCCGCTCGAAGTTCCGACGGTCCAGATTCCATTTCAGAAAGATTCCTTTGCTGAATACATGGTTGGAAACCTGTTGTATACGAAGAAAATATTACGGCGGGGATGGAACCATTTGCGGGCGTTCCATCGCCCATCGCGGCACGACGAACGTCTCTTTAGCCCGTAACATAAAATGAGTCCTCAGTATACCTTAGTGTATGCCCATTACCAATCCAATGTACGACCTGACTTGGCGGGAATGCACTGGTATTGCAATTCCTGACTCGGGACTGTTTAAATCCAAGTGGCGTCGGTGCCTTATTGAAATCTAATGGAGAATCTATTCGTGAATCACGGTGTATGTAGAAGTCTCATTTTAGCAGTTATAGTCTGTCTTTCCACGGTAAGTTTTGGGGCGAGTGTGGAGGAGATACACACGGCCCTCCGCGACCCGGCACCTCATCCGCGATTATTGTTGAGCAACGCCGAACTTGCCGAACTCAAAGCGCGGGCCGGGGACGACGAGGCCCTGCAGCGGATTGCCAGTCAAATCATAAGCGAGGCAGATGAGACATTAAATGCCCCGCCGCTGAAGCACATACTGAAGGGCCCCCGGTTGCTGACCGTGAGTCGCAACTGCCTGCGCCGGGTGTATACGCTCGCCCTCGCCTGGCGGTGGACCGGAAACGATGCCTATGCCAACGCGGCCATAGCGAATCTGCAGACGGTTTGTGCCTTTCCCGATTGGAATCCTTCCCATTTTCTGGACACGGCAGAAATGAGTCATGCCGTCGCTATTGGCTACGACTGGCTTTATGACTACATGGACGAGGGCACCCGAAACACGATCCGGGAGGGATTGATACGCCATGGCATGGAGCCCGGGTTGGCCGCCTATGCCAATGAGAAGACGTGGTGGGTAAAGTCGGAATTCAATTGGAACCAGGTGTGCAACAGTGGTCTGCTCATCGGTGCTCTGGCGTTGGTCGAATCTGATCCGACCTACGCGAATACGATCCTGCCTGCTGCTGTGGCTTCCCTCCCTAAATCACTGGCCTCCTATAATCCAGACGGCGTTTGGAGCGAGGGCCCTGCGTACTGGAGCTACGCCACACGCTATACCGCCTATGGCCTGGCGGCGATGGAGAGCGCCTTGGGCACCTCCTTTGGCTTGAGCGATATGCCTGGACTCGCAAAGACCGCCTATTTTCCCATGCTGACCACAGGGCCAACCGGGCTCTATCTGAATTTCGCGGACAGCAAACAGAACAGCACGCGCAAGCCCCTGCCGACCTTGTTCTGGCTTGCCCGCACGTATAACCTGCCGGGCGTGGCCTACGGGGAACACCAGTTGCTGAAGGAGCAACCCGCGAGTCCTCACCACCTTATCTGGTACGTGCCGGCCCCCGTTGGCGGCGCAGAGGCCCTTCCCCTGGACCGCTACCTCGAGAGCACGGTGCCGGTTTCGGTGAGCCGCAGCGCATGGAACGATGAGAATGCGCTTTTCCTGGGAATCAAAGGGGGCTACAACCAGGTAAATCACGGACACCTCGATCTGGGTAATTTTGAACTGGATGCCCTGGGAAATCGATGGGCCCGGGACTTGGGTTCGGACGACTACAATCTTCCGGGCTACTGGGACCGGAAAAAGGGCGGAAAACGGTGGAATTATTTTCGACTTAACTCTCTCAGCCACAATGTGCCGCTCATCGACGGCAACGGCCAGGACCCCAATGGCAAAGCGACTATTCTCCGAACAGGTTCCGATGATGACGGAGCCTTTACGATTGTTGATTTGTCCAAAGCCTACGAAGGGGCGAAACAGGTCATTCGTGGTGCTGGACTGATTGGCGGGCGTCGCGCTGCGTTGATTCAAGATGAATTCGAGCTGGAGGAAGGGGCGGCCCTTAGCTGGGCCATGACGACCGATGCCGAAATTACGATCGAGTCACCCCACCACGCCATCTTGTCGCAAAATGGCAAAACCCTGCATGTAGACATCGTGTCACCCGCTACGGCCCAGTGGGCCGTGGCAAGTGCGGAGCAGCAGGAGCCCGAACATGGCAATCAGGGCGTGAAACGTCTTCTCGCGCAGGTTCCTGCCGGTGCCACGAAGGTCACCGTGTCGATTTGTCTGCGCCCGGAGTGGCCCGACGGCGGTGCCATACCGCTTCCTGAAGTGGCACCCCTGGCTTCCTGGTAAACGTGAAGGGATTGGGCTCATGGGTAGCGTAAGAGAGCGAATCGAGGTGGTAGCGGGGGATATCACCACCGAGTCCGTGGATGCCATCGTCAATGCCGCGAATGAATCTCTCCTCGGGGGCGGGGGCGTCGATGGCGCCATTCATCGGGCCGGGGGGCCGTCCATTTTGGCAGCATGTCGCCTTCTGGGCGGCTGTGAGACTGGTGATGCCAAAATAACGACCGGGGGGGACCTGCCGGCGCGCTTTGTGATTCATACGGTAGGCCCCGTCTATGGCGGGGGCAATGATGGGGAGCCGACGCTCCTGGCCCGTTGCTACCGCAGGAGTCTCGAGGTTGCGGTGCAACACGATGTCCGTACGATAGCGTTTCCGGCGATCAGCTGCGGCGTATACGGGTATCCCATCCCCGCTGCCGCCGCGATTGCCATGGAAACGGTGGCACAGTTTTTAGCGCAGGACACAACTATTGAGCAGGTCCGCTTCGTTTTGTTTGGCCCCACGACGCTGTCGGCCTTTCTGACCTGCTTTAATGACCTCACCGAATGAACTCAGACACGGAATAAGCAATGAGCAGAGGGTAGTTAACTCTTTACATTGCAACTTTTACGGCCTGCTGGGCATAATACCCTCATGATGCGCACTGGGGCGCGGTGTGTCCGCAATCAGTGGCCATTTAATGATGTTGGAAGCGTTTGGAGTTGTTTCATGAGTCGATTTATCGGGCTGGTTCTTGTCGGACTGATAGTGTGTGCTACCGCGGCCTTCGGGCAGGAAGATGCCGTGCCCGCTGTGGACGAGGTTTCGGCGGCGCCCGTGGCGATGGAGCGTCCAACGGTGACGGTCCTGGAGCCCGCCATTCCTTCGATGCCGTCGAACCCCAATCAATTGACCCTGATGATGATGATTCAGCAGGGGGGCTATATACTCTGGGTGATTATGGCCCTTGGTTTTGTGTCGCTTGTTCTGTGCCTCTACCACCTCCTCACGCTCACGCCGGGCCGTGAAGCGCCCAAGAGCCTCATTCGCCGTGCCCATACCCAATTGCAGGAAGGGGATCTGCGCGGGGCCTACCAGATGTGCCAGGAGCGGGATGAGTATCTGGCATTGGTGCTGCGCGCCGGCCTGAAAATGGCGGGTCACGAGCGTTACGTCATCCAGGAGGCCATGGAAAGTGAAGGGGAGCGGGGGGCCACGGCGCTCTGGCAAAAAATATCCTATCTGAACAATATCGCGAATCTGGCACCGCTGCTGGGGCTGCTGGGCACGGTTTGGGGCATGATGCAGGCCTTCGGCGCGATTGCCTTTGAAGATGCCCAGGTAAAGGGGCTCACCATGGCCTACAGCGTGGCCGAAGCCATGATTACCACCGCCGCTGGACTGCTTCTGGCGATTCCCACCATGGCGGTGTATTTCTTCCTGCGCGGGCGGGTGATCAAGATTATCGCGGCCGTCGAAGCCAACGCGAGCGAGCTTGTGGAACTCATCGTGAAGGAGGGCGAGTCATGAGATTCGGCCGCAGCATTCCGGAAAACTCCGAATCCATCCCGATGGCCCCCCTGATCGATATCGTTTTCCTGACCCTGGTTTTCTTTATGGTAACCTCCGTCTATGGGGCCCTCGAAAGTGAGGTCGACATTACCCTGCCCACGGCGGACTCTGCCATTCAGTCCGAGCGAAACCATGGGGAGATTTTCATTAACCTCCGTTCCGATGGCTCCATTGTGGTCAACAACCGGGAGCAAACTATCGAGGAGCTGCAAAATCTGCTCGATCGGGTGGCCGAGCTCTTTCCCGGCGGTGCGGTGATTATTCGTGGCGACCAGAATGCCATATTGGGCCGGGCGATTCAGATCCTCGACAGCTGCAGGAAAGCCGATATTCAGAACGTCTCCTTTGCCGCCCTGGACACGGCGGAGTCGCAAAGCGGAGCCGCCCCAGCCAACGAGGGCCGTTAAGATGATGCGGATCTTGTCCATAGCCTGCCTGGTTACGCTGGCGTGCATTACCTTTGGCGCACACGGTGCTGACGATGAATCGATTCAGGAAAACCAGCTGAATTTCGCCAACGGGCTCTTTCAACACGGATTCTTTGAAGAAGCTACAGAAGAGTACGAAGCGTATATTGCCGCACAGGCAGGCGCCTCCGTAGCGCCTGAGGTCTGGTATTATCTCGGTGAGTCGGCCTATGCGGCGCGCAAATACGAACGTGCCATAGAGGCGTTCGAGACCCTCCAGGCACAGCCCGGTGATTCACCCTGGAAGGTGAAGGCCCGGTTGAGCCAGGGCGAGGTCTACTTTTATGTAAAGGCCTACGAAAAATCCATCGCCCTGCTCACCCCCTTGTCGGCCCCGGACCAGCCGGAAAGCAGCCGTGGGAACGCCATCTACTATCTGGGCAAAGGGCTCTTCGAATTGGGTCGAAATGCCGAAGCCATACAGACATTTTCGGTCCTGGTGGATGAAATGCCCGCCCATCCCCTTTCCGCTTATGGGGGCTTTCAATTGGCCTGCACCCACCTTGCGATGGGTGCCCTCGAAGAAGCAGCCATGCAATTTTCTTCGGTGGCCGGCTCCGAAGCCGATGGGGCCTTGCGGATGGAGAGTCGTTTTCGGGCGGCACAGACCTACGACAAGATAGGTTGGTACAATGCCGCCCTCGGTGCCTACGAGCAACTGACCACCGAATTTCCCGAGGCACCCTTTGCCGAGGAAGCGGGCATGGGGCTTATCTGGGCACTTTTTCATGAAGGAAAGTGCGGAGACGCCCAGAAGGCGATCACCGCCCACCTCAAGCGTTTTCCCGAGACAAAGAAACTGGTCGAGCTGGAGTATATTCGCGCCAATTGCCTTCAGCAGGCAGGTAAGAACGACGCCGCCATGGAAGCCTTTATCCAGTTGCGGGAAACCTTTACCAAATCCGAGTTCGCCGGACGTGCCCTTTATAAGATGGCCTGGATACAGTATCTGAACGATAACATGGGGCAGGCTCAGGAACTGGTGACGCAATTCCTGCAGGAGTATAAGGATTCCCCACTGGTCGGTGAAGGGGCCTTTCTCCTGGGCACCATCTTTGTAGCCCAGGGAAACTATGAAGACGCCCAGGAGGAGTTTCGCCTCGTATCGGAGCGCTATCCCCAGAGTGAGTTTGGTGCCGAAGCCCTCTTTAAGTCCGGCGAATGCCTGGAGCAGCTCGCGCTGACCGATGCCGCCGCGCAGACCTTTGAAGAATTTGTGACGAAGTACCCCGACCATGCCCTGACCAGCCAGGCCATACTCCGTGCGGGGGATGCACGTTTTGCCGCCAGTGCCTTCGAAGAGGCGGTCGCGCGCTATACGAAGATCCTGGAGAAGCCCACCGATCCGGCGGTCGAGGAGCAGGTACTCTATCGCCTCGCCCTCACCTATCATAATATGAAAGACTACGCGAGCAGCGCCAAAACCCTCACCACCTTACTCGAAAAGTTTCCCCAGTCCACCCATCGGGAAGAGGCGCTATTTCGTGTTGCTGAGCACACGCTGAAAGTGGTCGAAGAGCCCGTGAAGGCCGTTGAGCTCTACCAGCAGCTGTTGGATGCGTCCCCCGAAGGTCCCTATGCCGGGCGTGCCCTCCGTGGCCTCGCGCTGGCCCGCTATACCCACAAAGATTTTGAACAGGCCGCAACCCTGTTTTATCGCCTCATGACAGAGGCGAAAGACGTGTCATTGAACGAAGAGGTCTACAATTGGACCGGACAGTGGTTCTATGACCACGAGCAGTGGAAAGAGGCGGCCCACACTTTCGAAATCTTGCTGGAAGCCATTCCTGCCTACCCCTATGCCGATGAAGTGCGATTCAAGATTGCCGAGTGCAGTGAAAAAGGCGGCGATCAGGAAAAGGCCCTGACGTTGTATACAACCATGGCGGATTCTGGCGCCGTATCCGATTTTGCTACGCGGGCGCGCTGGCGTCTCGGGCAAGTCTATGAGGCCCGTGGTGAATTCGACAAGGCCATCGACTGGTATGAAGCCGCCGCCAATTCCAATAGCGGAGACGTAGCCGCGCAGGCCCGTTTTCAACTCGGGGTGCTCTACGAGGGGCAGGCAGAGTTTGGCAAGGCCGCCCGCAGTTTCATGCGCGTAGCCATTCTGTTCCTTCACGAAGAAATGTCACCCGAGTCGCTATGGCGCGCCGGTCAATGCTATGAGAAAGTGGACCAGGCGGAACAGGCCCAAAAAGCCTATAGTGTGCTATTGGCAGATTTTCCGGAGAGCCCCTTCGCCGCGAAGGCACGGGAAGCCTTGTCAGCCGCTGGGAAGTCCTGATGCTTAGCCGCCGCCTGATGTTTGGGCTCAGCGTCCTGTGTGTCGTGGTGATTTACGCGATTCTCTTTATCGTGGCACCCAATATTCAGATGATTCAGACCCATGTAAAAGCACAGCGCCTCGCGGCCCACTTTAATGTGCAATTGCGCGATCCGGGTCAAATTCTCGGTGATAAGGGGGCCGGGAATGAGTTGGCCTTTGCGGCCCGACCCGGCTCGGTAAGCGATTTGTTGAAGCCAGACGCAACCCTCATCGCGCCTACCGGACAGGATACCCGAGGTGCCGAGGTTCCTCGATTGGAGGCCCGGATCGGTCAGGATCGGGTCGAACCCGAAGAACTCACCATCTCCGATTCCTTATCCCGAATGGATGCTCGGGTATTGGCGATATCACGGGACACCGCGCGCAGTGCGTTGGATGTACCACGACGTCTGGTGCGTTCTGGTGACGACACGAAAGCACCGGTGGAATTTTTGCCTACCTTGCGGGAGCCCGGCCCGCCCAATGGTGGGAATGTCGTTTTGTTGCCGCCTTCGGGGCTGCCGAGCCTGCTTGCGGAAGGTTCGGGGATCCTGGGTAACACCCGCCCCGGTGTGCTGGAGGGGCAGTTGCATGGTGGCACGCCCGCCGAGGATCTGCTTGAATCTGCCGCGCGCCTTCCCGATTTAGCTGGTGTAACAACGGCCCGAAGGGATACCGTTGCGCAGGCGATGAAGTCCATGGAGGAGACGCGAAACGTTGAAACCATGGAAGGACTTCTGGACATGGAGCTTTCCACATGGCAAAGTCCCCGTGAGCCCGATGGCTTTTTTGAACTTCGCATTTTACCCCGCCAGAGCAAAGATATTCCGGTCCTGCCGAAAGATGTGACCTTCGTTGTCGACGCCTCCAGCAGCATACCCCAGCACAAACTCAACGTGACGGCCAAGGGATTGCGCAACGCGATTGCTCAACTTCGTGAAAGCGATCGCTTTAATGTGGTGGCCTTTCGGGATAGCCCACAGCAGTTCAAGGCCGAGCCAGTTCCGGCCACCCGGGAAAACATCGCAGAGGCCCAGGTCTTCCTCCAGCAGCTGGAGTCCCGGGGTGAGACCGACGTCTACAAGGCCCTGCAGCCCGTGGTAAAGCAGTTGCCCCGTCACGGGATGCCTGGCGTCGTGGTGGTCGTGAGTGACGGTCGGCCCACGACCGGACTGCGGGATGGTCGCACTATCATCAACGGACTCTCGAACGACAATGAAGGGGGGAATGGAATCTATGCCTTCGGCGGCGGAAAAACCGTCAACCGATACCTTCTCGATTTGTTGGCCTATCGAAACAAAGGTGCCGCCGAGGTGGTGCAGCCTATCGATGATATTGAAACCGCCCTCCCAAAATTCTTTAAGACCTTGCGCGATCCCATTCTGGTGGACTTGCAGGCAGACTTTGGGCGGCTTGATGAATCCACCATATACCCCCAGGGCTTGCCCGACTTTTTTGGTGGACAGGCCGTCACACTCTACGGACGCTACACCCCGGGTAAAGACGGATCCTTTGCGATTCGCCTTGGGGGGGATGCGGGCGATGAGAAAAAGGAAGTGATTTTTCGTACCGACTTCAGCGATGCCAAAGCGGGTGATCGGGATATCGCCCGGGGTTGGGCCTTTCAAAAGGCCTACGACATTATCGGCCGAATTTCGAAAGAGGGTGAAAAGCCCGAGTACCTGAACGAGCTGAAACGGCTTCGTGTGGAGTATGGGGTCCAAACAAGTTATGACGAGTGAGATGGGCACCACCATGACCGCGGGTACATGGCGCGTGGCTCTGGCGTCACCCCATACGGCGCTGCAACTTGGTTTTCCTGATATTTTTGGTCCGGACGAGACGCTTTGGCATCAGCAGGTGGGACGTCTGACACGGGCAATGGAATGCTATCTGGCGCACTACGGTGACGAACCGGTTCGCGTATTTCGGGCTCCGGGCCGTATCAATCTTCGGGGAATGCATGTTGATACCCATGGCGGCTACCTGAACCTCATGACCCATCAGCGAGATGTGTTGGTGGTGGCCGGCAGGGGAAAGGCGGCCCTTACACAGGCCGCTAACACCGATAGCGATTTTCAACCGTTGCGTATCGCGCGACATGACCTGCCGACCTGGGCAGACGGCGAGGATTGGGCGGCCTTTCTCGACAGCGATGGCGTCCACCGTCACGTGTCGAGCCAGACCGGGTCGTGGGCGAATTATATCGAGGGTTCCTGGTTGCGCGCGGCGATGGCCCTGGGGCAACGCGAGATGGGTGGGCTGAATCTGGTGGTAGACAGTACGCTTCCCCGAGGGGCATCACTCAGCTCTTCTGCGGCCCTGTGTCTGGCCCTGCTTCAATCGTGGACCGGCTGGTATGGTCAGCCACTTCACAAGGACGCGCTGATTCTCGCCGCGCAGGACGCCGAGTGGTTTACGGGTTCCCGCTGCGGGACCTGCGATCAAACGGCTATTGTGTCGGGAACACAAGGCACCATTCTCCACGGCGCCCTCGATCCCCGGGCTTTCGACACGACGGGCATGGTTCCCATCCCATTTCCAGCGGCGCTCTCCGTGTTGGTAATCAATAGCCACACCCGACGAAGTCTCAGCGGCATAGAAAAGGTCGCCTACACGACAAATCGATTCGCCTACTCCATGGCCATGGCAATTTTACAGCAGACATTGGCCAGGCTGGGCTATGAGGAAGAGGTCATTGCGCAAAGCGACGTTCTGAGCCGCATTACGCCGGAACGGCTGGGTGGTGAAGGGGCTGTTTACCGAATTCTAAAAGAGATACCAGAATCCCTCACGCTCGACGCGTTACGCACGGGCTATGTGTTGCCCGACCTGGATCACGAATACGAACGGTACTTCGGGGATGTTGATAGGGCCCATCGCCCCACATCTATCGCCCTCCGCGGACCTCTACTTTTCGGGATTGCCGAGTCCGCCCGGGCGCACCAATTTGCGAAAGCCATCCAAGAGGAAAACTTCGTGTATGCCGGGCAATTGATGACGTGGGGCCACGACGGAGACCGTCGTATTACCGGAGACGGACTTCCGGCCATACAACCCGTCGGTGACGCCTATCTGGACGGGATGATGAAACAAAATGGTCCCATTGTGGCGTGTCCCGGTGCCTATGGCGCAAGTATTCCCGCATTGGATACGCTGGTCGACCGTTCTCTTGCACTGGGCGCGCTGGGAGCCTCTCTGACGGGTGCGGGCATGGCCGGCACGGTGCTCGCCCTGTGTAAGAAAGAGGCCGCGGAAACCATTCGGACGGGGCTGGTTGATTATATGTCCGGTTCTGCATACGCGGAAATCGCCCATCTACCCGCGCCCCTGTCTGATGGGGCCTTGGAAGATGCGGTCGTGGTGAATCGGTCCGTGGCCGGGGCAGGGGAGCTGCGGCTGGAGATGTAGGGGCAGGAAGCAATGCTTAGCTTCGTGCATTCCATCGTGTTTTCAGTAAGTCCAGTTTTTCGACCATCAGTTCCGAGCGGGTGGCGCAGGCGCGATAGATATTGAGTGTGGTGGTCGCCAGAACCATCACGTCCGCCCCTTCCAGATTATCGCGCTCAAACCGGGCCATCAGAATAAGCGGGCGACACGCCTGGTTTACTTCGCCATAGACCCGACCCTCCTCATCCAATGCCATGAGTTGGCTGACGAGCGTTTTGGCCTCATCGATACTCCCTCGGTTGTCCCGATTCATGATGAGGGCTTCGGTGGTGACGATACCCCGTTTGGAGAGTGCCGCGAGTCCGGCAAACTGCGTGCCATAGGCCGCTGCCCAGTCTTCTATGCATTTCTGGTCGGGTCCGCTGAAATGACGAAACATCTGATCCAGTCCGGCCACTTCCTGCTCCGGCTGGCTGCCTCCTGAAAGATGGCCCAGCCACATGGTGCGATAGGCGATGCGTAGAAAATCTCGTTCGCTCAACACCCGTCGGATGACCGGATAGAACTGCAAAAAACCATCGGGGGCGAAGCGGGTCATGTAGATGTCCACATCCGCCAGTGCGGGGTCATCTTCAAGAAGTGGTGGTACCCCATCCTGGCCGTGGTCCTGTACATAGTGCATGGCCGTGAGGACCTGGCTGGCCTCGATGCGATTCTGTTCGTCTTTGGCGGTGGGCACGAAATCCGAACGGCCCATGTCTACCCGGCGCGTTTCGATGGCCCCGTGTCCCGCGCCATAGGGGCCCGTTTCCCGATAGTGAACATTGCCGACAGAAACGAGGGTGATGGGGCAGTTCACCGAAGCGGCGATATGCATGGTGCCCGTATCGTTGGTTACCAGCATGCGCGCATGGGTCAGCACCGCAGCGACCTGGGCGATACTGGTCTTTCCAAAGAGGTGCACGGCGGAATCAGGCAGGAGTTCCTCAAATCGGTCGCCGAGATACTGTTCTTCATTCACGCCCAGCAGCAGGATTTTCGCATGGTGGGAATCGATGAGGATACGGGCGAGGGCGGCAAAGCGCTCGACTGGCCACCGCTTGTTATTTTCGCTGGCACCCATCTGAAAGCAAACCACGAAATCATCGGGCAGGATGCTGGAGGCTTCGAGGAGGTCCTGGGCGGCTTGCCGATCCTCTTCGGTGAGGGCGAATCGAAGTTCCTGCGACGGGGGGGCCTCGGGAACGATGTTGCGACTGATGTCACACAGGTTCAGGTCGTTGTATTCGCGGCTGAAGACACTGGTAAAGAAATAATTGGTCCAGGCACCGCGCAATATGAACTGCCAGTCGCTACTCAGGCAGGCACCGTGAACTTCCGGCACATTCAATAATTTCGCCAGCATGGCGGAGCCAACGCTATGGGTCACATTGAACACGATGTCGTAGTTCTGGGTCCGGAGTTCTTCGATTTGAGCCTCGGCCAGTTGGTAGGCCTGGAGCAGTCGGTTCGAATCATCAGAGGTCAGGTGGAGATAGAGCTCGTCTTCGTCATAGACGATAGTCTCATCAATATCCGGATTGCGATCGGCGATAGCCTTGCCCATCTTTCGCACCATGAGGGCAATGTGGGCGTCAGGGTATTTCAGACGGACCATGTGAATCATGGGCGTCGTCTGGAGTACATCCCCCATGCGGGTTGTTTGAAGTATAAGAATGCGCATGTGATAGCTTCCGCAGGTCCCTACCGAATCATTCGGGTAATGGCGTCGGCATTGAGCTTTACCTGACACATATAGGCAAATATGGCTTCCGCAGGTCCTCGCTCCCCGCCCAGTGGTGGGGTTAGCTGAGACATGACCTCATAGGTAAAGGGCGTCTCCGGTGGCAAGGCATCGAGCCATTGATACAAGTCGCTGTCTTCTTCGAGTCTCTTTTTGATTTCCGTCACACTGTGGACGGCCCGGATGCCTCGTTTTATAAGCTTGGCACCGTGGGCCGAAAAGATGTGGCGGAGCATGTCTTTGGCACGGAGTTCATAGGTGTGTTCCGCAAGGACACGGGTTTGGGCCGCCGTTGCCATGGCCTGTCGTTCTTCGGGGTGGGCCAGGTAGTAATCGATTTTTTCGCGCAGCTCCCGGAGATCCCGATAGACGGGGAGTTCCGTATCGAAGTCGAAGAGTTTGTCCAGTCCCACGCAGGGATCGCAGAGTTGAAAGCCACCGGCCGCCGCAATTTCAAAGACCCGCGGGTTGATGGCGTCACAGGCGGGGTCCACGCCGTTGTGGGTACTGCTGGAGTGGAGGTTCAGGTTGATGGCGGAGCCCGCGACGATTTTCATAAAGACTTCGGCGTCGAAACGCTTCTCGCCCTCGGGCAACAGGCGGCGCAGATAGCGATCCGACCAGTTTACGCCCCAGATTTTGAAGTTGTAATCGCCCAGCCCTTTGAAAATTTCGATGCGGTTGTAGTACCCGGCACCGGCAAAACTCAGGTCACAGCCATATTGTCCCTGCTCTTCTTCAGAAAGTGTGGTGGGGCCGTGTCGCTGTGGGTCGCACGCGGTTTGAACGTGGGCATGGTGTTGACAGCCCACGGCATCGAGCTTTTCTTCAAACTCACCGGGCTGTATGTGAAAGAAGTAATCGTAGTGGGGGGCGGTAGTTCGCCAATAGGGGAGATGGCGCCAGTTTTCCACATACCAGAAGGCCGTGATGGTACCATTTGCCCGGAGGCGTTCGGGAAAGTTGGGTGCGACGGGGGCCTGTGCCAGCACGATGCAGATTTCCGGATTAAATTCGGCCACCTGCGCATAGGTCCACTCAGACAAGAAGTTGGTGAAGTAGTCGGTTAATTGGGCGGCCGGCTTTTCGCCCGTGACGGTGGCAGAAATCTTTTCATACAAGGGCCACGCGTCTTCGTGGTTGATGTATCGCGTGTTGTGGCCCAGTCGGGCGAACGCGTGGGCAAGATATTCGGCAATGGGGAGGGAGCCCCCATACATGGGGCCCACCACGGCCACATTCATGTGTTTGTCTTCCAGGGAGCGAACGGATAAGGTGGCCTGGAGTTTTGCGACGAATTCGCCATGGCGTTGTGCCGTGGGGGGATGGATGAGTAGTTGGGGTTCCCGCGCCAGGAAGTTATCCAACGCGGCGTCGTCGCCTGCGTCCGGCAGTTCGCCCAACCCCAACAGACAGTCTATCGTGCCCAGGGGGCCTCGGACCGCCAGGGCCAGGATGTCCTTGTCGGGTTCAATGACGACCACGTCGTGCCCGTGTTCGCGAAGTGCGATGACGTGGTATCCCAGACCGGAGCCCACCACGAGTACGGGGGTCTTCTCATCGAGCTTGGCGGAGTCGAGAAGGCGTTGGGCTTCCTGTTCCGGATTGTAGCGACTGTGAAACTGGATGCCACCGACCCGCAACGTTGGGCTTCCGGTCCGGCTTTCTCCCAACTCAATATCGTCGGCACATGGGTGATCCGCAAGGGCTGCTTGCCATGCCGCAGGTGATTGGAGATAGGTAAATTCCATCGTGCCCATTTCGTGCCACGTTGATGGGTGTGGCGAAGTCTCTATGCGTCCGGGGTATTGCTATCCAAGGTGCTCAACAGACGCAGCGCCGCTTCATTGGCCGGGTCAAAGAGCACCACCATGTCCAATTGTTCTCTCGCTTCAGCGTCTTGTCCCAACTCGGCCAGGGCCTGGGCAAATTGAACCTTGAGGTCCAGATTGCCTGGATAAAATTCAATGTAGGCCGTGAGGACAGGAAGGGCTTCTTCCATCCGCCCTAAGGCCCGCGCGACGCTGAGAAAGGACGCAAAGAGCCCTTTGTGGTCGAAATTATTCAGCATGGCCCGCTGGAAATGGGTGAAGGCATCGTCCAGCGCGCCTTCCTGCATGGCGATTAGCCCCAGCGCCGCATCGACCCGGTCCAGGCTGGCATCAGCGGCCATGGCCTGCACTAAGAGCGGTTTGGCCCGATGGGGGGCATTCATGGCCAGGAGCAGGATGCCATAGTCGCCCACGATCAAGGGGGCATCTGACTTCTTGAGGGCCAGCTCGTAGGCCGAGGCCGCTTCCTTCAGGCTGCCCAGGCGGCCATAGGCACGGGCGACGATATGGAGTTGTTCCACTTCATCCACGCCCACAGCGTCCAGCGCAATGCCCAGGGCCATTTCGTATTCACCCTCATCCATAGCGCGGTTGGCTGTGTCGAGGGCATCCCAGCTGGCCTTGCAGGCAATACCGAGATGCTGGTAGGTCAGGAATTCTTCATGCTCGGCCTTACTCACGTTGTGAAAGGTGAAATTACCGATGGTCAGCGAGCCGTCTTCGTTCAGGGGCAAGGCACTGGCGGGGCGCGAGTTTATAGAGGTGACGTTAGCGGCCTTCATGCCGGCGGATTCGATCATCTTGATGAAATCGATACGGGTGTAGAAGCGAAGGTGGGTCGCATCCATAATACCCTGCTCGTAATAGGTCCAGCAGCCCTGTCCGAGCATGTGGAGCACTTCGAAATTGCGGGCATTCGGGATGGAGATCACAATTACGCCGTGGGGCGCTAAAACCCGGTCCAACTTGCGCAGAACGGCCTCGGGCTCTACCAGGTGCTCCAGCACATCGGCACAGATGATACAGTCGAAATGTCCATCTTCAAAAGGCAGGGTCATTTCTTCAATGTTGCCGAGATAGACCCGATCGAGTACATCGACGGCGCGGAGGTAGGCTTCTTCGATGAATTCCACACCACAGACTTCTTCGACACCCCGCTCTTCCTTCAATACTTTACCCAGGGCACCGGCGCCACAACCCACATCGAGGACCCGTTTTGCGCCTACGGGGATGCCCTGGAGGAGTTCCCGGCGGGGGTGCTGATAATACCCTTCCGCATTCTTGACGCCGTGGTGTGGTAAGGGGATAGCCAGGGGGCCCGTGGTCTTTTCAACGTCTCGCAACATCGTCTGTATGCGACTGGCGTAGGTGTGCTCCTGCAGGACCCGCTGTTGACCCTGGCGGGCAATGGCCTCGCGGGCCGCGTCATCATCAAGGTAGCGTTGAATCAGGGAGAGGGCGTCGTCTTCATCGTCATACACCACCAGGTCCCGACCGTTCTCAAACAGTTCGCTCAGTCCGATAGCGTCGTCCGTAATCAAAAGCGCGCCAGACGCCATGGCCTCAAAGACCCGCATGTTGACGTCGGCGTTGAGGCACATATTCACGACGATTTTGGCATGGGCATAGGCCTCTGCCATTTCGTGGGGCCAGCATTGGGTGATGAAATGATTTGGAAAGGCTTCCCGTACCCGCTCGATAAAATGTCGGCGGTGATCGCCGCTGGCGCTGGACATGCTGCCGACGAAGGCGATGTCGTAGTGACGCTCACCCGAAGGGACGTCATGTAACTCGGGGGCGCAGCCCAGGGGCAACCAGCGGGCCTGAGATATGCCGGCATCGAGAAACGCTTGCACCTGAGCGAGTTGGGCCAGGTAGACAAAATCAAAATGTCGGGCGATTTCGATGCGGTGAACCGACGACACATGGGTATCGATAAACCAGGCGACCTTGGGTAAGTCCAACGCGGCAAAACCGGGCTCAATGGCATCTTGACCGGAATCGACCCACAACAGGAGCGCGGGCTTGAACTCGGACGGAATTCCATCCTCAATTTCCTGTACCTCCGCATGGGCGCGCAGGGCGAAATCGTGCTTGGGATAATCGGGTATGGGATACGAAAAGCCCCATTGGATTAAGAGGGTATCGGGAATCTGTCGTCCGCAGGAGAGGACGGTATGGTCTTTTCGAATGGCTTCCCGGATATAGCGGCCCGTGGTATGGGGGCAAGCCACATAGGAAAGGAGGAAGGGGACCCCAACACGGGATTTCTTTTTCTCCGTCATCGGCGCACTCCGCTTAACCGGCTTCTTGTCGGCGGCCTCCAGGATGGCTTCCCGCCACTGCGTAACAAAGGTGGAAAGGGGAAATTCGTCGGCCACCAGCTCTCGTCCTTTGGCACCCAGGGCCCGTGCACCATCGGGATCGTCCAACAGGGTTTGCAGGTATTGTCGGAGCACCTTGTGGTCGTAGTCAGCGTAGCCGTTGACCCCGTTGGTAATGGGCGACGTGGGATTGGCCAGGGACACCACCGGCATACCGCAAGCCATGGCTTCCAGCATCGCGAGATTGTAGCCGTCTTCATAGGCTTCGCGTGAAACGTGGAGCAGGCATCGGTGGCTCCGGAATATTTCGAGCAAGTCGTCAAAGGAGGTGGTGGAAACGCTGCCGGGAATGAGTGGATTGGTGCCGACGACCCGATTGGGAAGGCCCTCGCAGCAGGCTTCCTGAAAATCCACGTCAAACATGAGGTCCCGCTGGCGCATGGTGTTTCCCACGCGAATGGCGCAGGCCGTGTCGCCACGATAGCCACCCCAGTTGTCTACATTAAATCCCGGACGAATAACCCGGCCCGGAAGGCCATAGTCATCCCGCTTGGAGTCAGAGATGTAGACAAAGTCATAGAAGTTCTGTAATTCACCGAGCATCTCCGCATACTTACTCAATCCATCACCAGCGTCATCGTTAATGGTGGTGTGGAGATAGGTGCGGCGATTGTGACAAATCAGGAGTCGGCCCGCGTCACTGTCTGCGGCATCGACGGCGTTGTTTTCGTTTTGCGCGATGACCACATCGTAGTAGCCCTGCTTCAGGCGCTGTCGCCAGGTCTGCTCGCCCACGAAGTGCAGATTTTCGGGGGCCGGGCGAAATACATGTTGCCATGCCCGGGCGAAGGGACCCCGTTCATAGAGTCCGATATCGAAGTCCAGGCCCGTCTCGGCCATCATGCAAAGATAGGGCTCGTGAAAATTGAACGTGAGGATGCGGGGTGAATTCATCATCAACCAGAGGTGGCGGGAATCTGTGCCTGAAGTAGCGCGACGATTTCCAGTTCCTGCTCTGCGCGGGGTGCCAGTTCATATTCCAGCAAATCGCCCAAGAGGATAGTGTCGCTGTCTTTGAGAGCCTGAGCAGCTTCTTCGAGAAACTGATTCAATTCCTCGTGAATGGTAACCATGGATTTGCCGTTGAGGGTAATCGCCGTGGTGTCCAATTCCAATGCATTGGTTACCAGGGCTTCGCGGGACTTGATCTGGCTCCAGAGTTCGGCCATCTGAACGAAGGGCTCAAAGCCTTCCTCCGGTGTTTCCCCTTGAAACACGGCGGCAAGGCTGCGGCAGATAGCGGGTAGCTCGGGGAGGTAGTCGCCCAGACCGGTGAGACAGTCTTCAACAAGCTTGACGATACGTTCCGACCCGATTTCGACCCGGGTGACTTCCGTCGTGGGCAGGTCTTTCAGCTTTGCGCTCATGACTTCCGGGGCAATAGAGGTCCCGTCTACCGAAACGGAGAGTATGGATCGCCCTTCCCGCCGCAAAAACTCGCTTACTGCGCCCACGGCCGAAAAAACATCATCGGGACTGCCCTGCAGGTCGTAGTTGGTCGCGCCATCTAAAATTATTTCCATGGAGCACCCTTTCCTAACGGGGAATCAGATTGGAGATACCGTCGATAGAAGGCGCAGCAGCTGCCTGCGCATTCTCTGCCTGAATTGCCAGGTAAACTTCCCGTCGGTGGACAGCTACGCTTCGTGGAGCCACGATGCCCAGTTTGACCTGATTATCTTTTAGATCGAGCACCTTGACCTCAATGTCGTTGCCGATCATGATGCTTTCGTTTTCCTTACGCGTCAGAACGAGCATTGCTCACCTCCTCCGGCGATGCGGCCGTCTTCCTCGCTTGCGCCAGGAAAAACTGAATCGGGTAGTCACTACGCTCTAACACGGTTTGCTTCCCCAAGCGCTGTTTCATGTTGAGCAGAACAGGCGCCTTTAAATTCGTGCGCACTTTAGAAACATCCTCAGAAACGACGAGAATGGTGTAGATATCGAGCTCTTCGATGGCGGAAACGGCCAGTTCGGCCAATTCATGCTGCCCCAGCTTCACCTTGTAGTCAGGAACCACATCCCGGGGATTCATGAGGAGAAAAGCCAACTCCCCCGATTCCGTGGATTGAAGCCACATAACCGCGCTGTCTTCTGGTCCGGGAAGGACGATGAAGCGTCGGAATTCCTGAAAGCCAATGATTGGCTGGGTGAAGGTGACGATCGAATCGTCGGGAACATCAATGTCCCCAAATCGTGTTGTTCTCAACTGCATCGTCTCACTCCGGCATCCATGCTGCGTGTACGCGTATCAGTATGCACCAAGCTATGGCTATGGTGCAAGCGAAAATAGAGAAAAACGACAGACCCCGTCAAGGGATAAATGACGAGATTCGGCGAGTGCGCTATGTCACCGTCAGGTCGTCGACGGACAATCGCCACACTGTCCCCGTAACCATTGTCCCCCATAATAGGTCGCCTTGGAGACGGCGCCCATAAAGCCCAGCCGCTCGGCAATCCAACTCAGGGACTCAAAGGGGGGGTAGGCGGCCAATATGGCGGCCCAGGCATCGGCATCTTCCAGAATTTCGCCCTGGTGGACGGTACGGAGGTGTCGTGGCGGACCTTCCAGTTCCTCAACCGTGAAGGCGGCCCGCGCGGCGTCTGATTGTGCGTATTCCTGCCAGGGAACAAATTGGAGTTGGCCGTCGGCCCGTTTTCCGCCATATTCGGCCAGGCGGGCGCACAATCCGCAGGAAGCGTCAAAAAGAACGGTCAGCGGCTCTTCGGGCGTATCCACGATTAGCCCTTTATCGGAATAAGTACGAGTTCGCCATCGCTCCCGTACGCGAGGGTCAATAGGTCATCCTGGAGTCGGTAGTCATGGCAGTCCGTCAGGGCATTGAGGAATTGCTGTTCCAGTTTCATCACGCCTGGTGGGGAGGGGCAGGCCTTCTTGGTGCCGGACAGGGCGCTGATTTGGAGTTTTTCCCCGTCACGTTGCCACTGCCCCCGAAAATTGTTGCAGCCCGATGACCCCGAAATGGCTTGATCCGCATCAAAGTGTACCGTAAGAAGGGCATCGTCAGGCAGCGTCTCCTGGGCATTTTTGGGGCCATGACTCACCAACTGCCATTCCGTGCCCAGGAGTCCCGGGGACGTGGCGGCCACGGCCTTGGAAGCATTTCCGCCGGCACAGCCACCGAGGCAAAGTAAGGCTATGCCACACAGGAATGCACGGGCTTGATGAGGAAAAGCGAACATGGAGATTACTCCGGCTGATCGGGAGCCTACGTCACCCGCAGGCATTCGATACGCCCTGATGAATAGCAAAACGACGGTCTTTAAAGACCGTCGTTACAATACCATAGATTTAACGTGACGCCACACACCGCCGTATTGGGCGAGCTTCCCCGATTCAGGGAAGGCGGTAGCGAATATCCGTAGTAATCATCTTGCCCATGCCCTCGACTTCGCGAGACGGGGTCAAGGGGGCTGCCGTATCGGCCAGGGGAAGTTCACCTTCCACTTCGGGTACGGCGACACTGTTGGCGCGATTCGCCCGGCGGTCAAGCCGATCATATTGCTCCGGATCGACTTGGGGACGATTCGGCACCTGAATGACTTCCGGTACCGAAGCCGAAATCAGGATGTTTTCCGCCCGTTCCGGGTCCATGCCCGCAATCGCAGGCATAAGAATAGCCGTCAAGACCATCGTCACGCCCATGACAATCACAAGCTCCGATAGACTCAAACCGCTACTACGCTTTTCTGAATGTTCTGTTTTCCACATATCCCTGTTCTCCTGCCAGATGTCATTGTGTCGTTAACTGCCCCAGCATTAATTACATTGGGCACGCGAAGGCGCACTGTCCCGTTTCACATGGGACCTTCGCGACGTGCCATAGTGACACAAGGACTATGACGCGATTCGGCTTCGTTTATTCAATTTTCTCGAAGACCCCGACCGACGTTGTTGTGCCGTTTGGCCACCGTAGCGCCGTACATCGCAACAAACCTTCTTTTCTACAGTATATACGATTGAATCCCGAAAAGGATACAAAAGTTTCCTGAATCGTAATAAAATAATTGAATTTCACACCATATTGAGGGGATTTGCCCACTTTTTATTCAAGCTTTTGCTCGGGAACCGACCTCAATGTAATAACCTTCAAAATAGTATCCCGCGTAGTAATCGTGTTTTGCGTAGTTGTCCGACGTGGTGTAGCTGTCTTCAATACCCCGGTTTCGACGGTTTTATTCATATAGCCTGTCGTCGCCATGTTTTTCGCGATAGGGCCGTTCTACGTGGACCGTTTTCGTTATGAACCCGGCTGTTCACAGAACAACTACACCTTGTATCGCTGGAGGGAGACCACAAAGGGATACCAGACCATTGGGCTTACCAGGAGCACGCACCAGAAACCGAACCGGAAGTCGATGAGGTAGCTGTCTTTTTCGATGGTGGTATAGGCGGCACCGCCGAGGGTGAATAGGAAGACAAACAGGGTCAGGCCCACGGCCACGTCGCGCCCGTTAATCAGTTGGAAGCGCAGGCCATAGGCGAAGAGTGCCGCCAGGGTGATGGGGGGCGCAACCCACGTGGCGTAGTCCATGGCATAGCCCTGCATCGCGTCGTTGAGGCGTAAGCCATCTAGGACGATGGGAATGAGTAAGGCAACAACGACGATCCAGAACTCCCGAGACAGGGGCAGGCGCGTACCGAGGCGGGAGGCCCACCAACGGCAAAGGATTACGGTGGCCAGGATTGTGGACAGGGCATCGGCGCCGGGAATGGGGAAGTTTCGGGGGCTGAGATCGGAGATGTTGACAGAATTCGTCGTGTCGATCAGGGCGGGGAAGAGGCGGAGCATATGAATTGGCATATCTGTGAAACCCTTTAGCAGTTCAATTCCCACGGCGATGAGTCCGTAGATGGACAAAACAAACTGCATCAAAAATACGTCGCTTGACATCAACACGTTTTTCATGTCGGGCGAACCGTAGCCGGTGAGGATCTGGGCAACGGCGGCGAGGGGCGTCCAGAATAGTGCCGGCCCTTGGGTGAGGAGGCCTGTCAACAGTACGGCGAGGGCGAGGGCGACCCATTTCGCACGCCCCAGGCGTTGGGAGGACAGGGGACGGGCGAGTACAAAACGCCGGTAGGAAGAGCTGAGGTAATAGTGTGCCGTAGCGATAATCACGGGTACGCCGAACATTGCCATTGCGCCCAGGCCAATCGCCGCGACGCTATCGTGGTTGCCGAACGCTTGGCTAAGCCCATATCCGCTACCGACGAGGATGGGGAGCCACATGGTGCATTGGCGCCATTCAAACCAGACCTGGGCCCAGAAGGGGGATGAGAAGCTTTTCTTGCGGCGGCGAGCAATGGGTGACATTCTGTGCAATTTTGCGGGCAGGACGCTGTCCATACGCCAACCACTGCGGAGTGCCCGTGCGGCCCAATAGGCCCATAGCGCTCCACCAATCGCTAACACGATAAAGAGGTTGGTGGATGGTCCGAAGGGTCCCACACGACTGAGGAGGAAGCCCCCCAAACCCATGACCACGAAACCCGTGGCGTAGACGAAGGCCCCCTGGAGAATGCCCAGTGCCCCAATCCAGAAGATGGCGGCTTGACCTTGCATGGCGACAGCCGTCAGTAAAAGCAGGGGAAGCTGGTAGGGGGCATCGACTTCGAGAATGCTACGGGCGACGCCCCAGACCAAGGCAAGGGCGATGGCCGCCCCAAGCTGACAGAGCAAATTGGGTGCCAGGAGGTGATGGAGTCGAAGGGGTAGCGCCATGTTAATCCACGGGGGACGGAGGGAGTAACCATAATTGCTCTGGCAGAAGGCACTGTGGACGAGTCCCACGAAGGCAAGGACACCCCCCTGTGCATCGAGCCAGAAGCGTAGGGATTCTATATAGCCCTCCGTGTAAAGGGGAGTGCTTTTCGTATAGGCGGCCAGCAAGGCGTTTAAGCCGAGTAGGGTAAGTAGGATTGCCAGACCATCGGCCCTCGACCTGAATTCATACCAGAGCATGATGGGATAGCGTATTGCCGTGCGGAGACGGTGGGTCACTTTGATTTCCTCCGGTGAAGGATTTCCGGGTGTTTTAGACATGTCCGAATCGGTCCTGGTTGTGGTAGATATTGAAGGTCGGGCCTTGCGCGTTGCCCCCATCGAATTGCTTCGGGGGCCTCGAACAGATTGGTGGGCCGTCAGCATTGTGTCGCCCCTTCAGGGCTGTTGGATTTGGGATGGCCGTATTCCCAGGGCGTTGTTCGCCGCGGCGAACTATGCTGGGGCTGCCCCGTTGGGGCGTTGGTGGCTGGCCTGTGAGTCAGCGATGTCGCAATCATTGACCTGTATGTACCTGCTTGGATTGCGCGCGCCTCGTGTCGGGCAGAACCAAAATAGGCAAAAGGACGGACGGTACGTAACCGAAGGTCAACAAGGCCGCAGTAGCGCCCGTTGCTGGTTCTTCGGGGAGCCCTGTCGTTTTCAAGATGACTGCCGTCAACAAAGCAACGGCGATAGTGGCTGTGCCCAAAACAACGGCATGGCCGCGGGTCTGCGGCCACAGGGGGTTGGGCATTTCCGCCACGGCGGATCTTCGACCTGCCCGACACAAGGCCTATGGCGGTCGAACAAGGGCACCACACGATTGGCTGGTCAACTATGCGCTCCAGCGGATTCGCTCGACCTCCTGTTTGAGGATGTCGCATACGTAGAAATCCGGGGGTTGGTTTGAGCGGTGTACGCGTTGCATTGGGTAAGATGCCAATCCTTTTTTTCAATGCTGCTTTTTTCTCAGGCCCGCATGCGTTTGATTGAGCGACGCCCGCTTTGTGTCGGGCAGGTATGCCCAATCCGCTACGGCGGATCTTTGACCCCCTGATTGTGCGCGTCTCTTGCAGGGCCTCGCGTGGTTCATGTCGGGTCGAGAGGCCCGTCCCCATGTTATTTCGCTTACGTCTTGTGTCCCACATGGTGCGTATGCCTCGCTCGGTTCGAGGGGTGCGCCAGCGTGGGGGACTACTGCCTATTCGGCCTGAAAGGCCAGCGCAGCTTAGCCCAGGGCAACGCCCTGGGTTTGGGTGTGCCCACCATCGGGAAAGCCCTGAAGGGGCGATACAGTCTCTACCGTCACGTAGTTCGGTCAGAACATTTTTTCCTGCATTGCACGTAAAGACGGTCCATGTTTCTTGTGCCACGTCAGGTAGCAGGGTAGAACCACGATGGGCAAAAGGATGGATGGTACGTAACCGAAGGTCAACATGGCCGCAGTAGTGCCCTTTGCTGATTCTTCGGGGAGCCCTGTCGTTTTCAAGATGACTGCCGTCAACAAAGCAACGGCGATAGTGGCTGTGCCCAAAACAACGGCATGGCCGCGGGTCTGCGGCCACAGGGGGTTGGGCATTTCCGCCACGGCGGATCTTCGACCTGCCCGACACAAGGCCTATGGCGGTCGAACAAGGGCACCACACGATTGGCTGGTCAACTATGCGCTCCAGCGGATTCGCTCGACCTCCTGTTTGAGGATGTCGCATACGTAGAAATCCGGGGGTTGGTTTGAGCGGTGTACGCGTTGCATTGGGTAAGATGCCAATCCTTTTTTTCAATGCTGCTTTTTTCTCAGGCCCGCATGCGTTTGATTGAGCGACGCCCGCTTTGTGTCGGGCAGGTATGCCCAATCCGCCACGGCGGATCTTTGACCCCCTGATTGTGCGTGTCTTATGTAGGGCCTCGCGTGGTTCATGTCGGGTCGAGATGCCCGTCCCCACGTTATTGCGCTTGCGTGTCCCGCCCCGCATGGTGCTTATACCTCGCTGGGTTCGAGTGGTGAGCCGACGTGGGGGAATACCGTCTCTTCGGCCTGAAAGGCCAGCGCAGCTTAGCCCAGGGCAACGCCCTGGGTTTGCGTGCGCCCACCATCGGGATAGCCCTGAAGGGGCGACACAAAAGTCCGGATGGCGCGATTTGGACACTTTTTTCGAAGTCGGTCTACGCATTGCGTTGCATCCGGTATAGGAGGGGGAGCCAGATTATAGGACACATGAGCGTCATCGTAAGGTAGAAGGCAGTATCACTATCCACGAGTCCGGCGTTGTAGGGCAGATCATCCAAGACGTAGGCCAGCGAGGGGGCTATCACCGCGAAAGCCACAACGAGGCCATTTCGCTGGGTCTTGGAAATCAGGCTTGCGGAACGTGCGTAGTGGAGGGTAGCCATGAGTATTAGGGCAGATAGCACTAGGTGGACAAGGCCAACGTTTGCTTGAAGCAGCAGGTGATTTTCTACAGAGGTGTATAAACTTAGTAGTGGTACCAATACGGCGAGGGATGCCAGGGAAATCCACGCCCATGGTAGTGGCACGCTGCACCGTTTGTGCGCCAATGCACCCAGAATAAAAATCGTTACCGGTGGCACAAGAAAGATTGCCGAGATGCTCCACCATTCTGAATTGTCCTCGAAAGTAAAAATGGATTGGAGTGCTATCAGAATGGGTATGAGGGGCAACAGGGTCAGGCAGATAACGCGACCGCACGTGAGGGCTACAAACCATACCGGCGCGGTCGCCACGACCAGGGCGAATAAATAGGGCATGGCAACGCCTTCGGGTAGAAGCGGCGCGCCAGCGGCCGCCCGGAAGGCCAAAGCGGCACCAAGTATGCCCATGATACCGGTGAGGGCCAGGGCCGTGGCGATAGCCGCAGCCCAAAGACGGGCTTGCTTTATTCCGTCTTCCGCCAAGGGAACTGCCAGGAGAAATCGGGTGCTTTTCCGGCCGGTAAACTCCCAGAGAAAACCCACGGTAAAGGCAATGCCCAATCCCAATCCACCGATTGGGCTCTCGTAGACATCAAATTCCATATCCGTCAGGATGGTGAGCGGCATCAGTACCAATAACGTCGCAGTAACGAGGAAAATCGGTAGCCACAGTGTCACATCCCTACACTCGAACCAGACTTGGGTCCAGATCGGGGTGGCGGGTAGTTTCTGGAGCAATCCCTTACGCGGTGCTCCGGCAGTCTTTCTCGGGAGATGCTTCATCAATGCATTGTTTGTCCGTGTACCGCTACCGTGTCGTGCATCGTAACCGGCGTGTATGCAGAGGGCCGCAAGGGGTAGGGTGATGATGACTAGTGCGGCGGCGACCCGCAGGCTGGCATCGACAATGGGTGTGGTCACGAAGGCGCAGATAACAATCAAAGAGACGAACCACACAATCATTTTGCCTACGGTGACTGACGTGTCGTTTCGCACTTGCAGGAAGGTCGCCCACTGGAGGGAGAACGCGAGGACGACGGAGAACAGGAGCAGATTGACGGTCCAGATAGACCAGCGGTAGGAATTCATAAACAAATAGAAAAAACAGAGAAGGGTGTGCGTTGTCGTGAGCAGTATGCGATAAAACAGCGTCGTGCCGAGCAGCAGGGAAGTACGAATCGGCAGCGTGGCGAGTCGGCCTGGAAAGTGGAAGTGCAGCCCGACAGCGTTTTGCTCGGTGAATATCAGGATGATACCGGCAAACCAGAGGAGGATAGACGGATAGATGAAAAGTTCATCATCGACATATATCAAGGTATTGGAATCGACATAGGCTGCAATGAAAAAAATACCGACAGTGAAGGCCCATATGGCACCCAGTACGAGGCCTTGCTGACGCCATTGAGCCCAGGCGAGCATATATAATTTTTTCCGCATGGATTAGCGCTCCGCTTGTGAAGGAAGTGTCGCCCCTTCAGGGCTGTTAGATAGGGATGGGTCGTATTTCCAGGACGTTGTTCGCCGCGGCGAACTATGCTGCGGCTGCCCCGTTGGGGCGTTTTTGGTTGACCTGTGAGTCAGCGATGTCGCAATCACTGTCCTGTATGTACCTGCTTGAATTGCGCGCGCCTCGTGTCGGGCAGAACCAAAATAGGCAAAAGGACGGACGGTACGTAACCGAAGGTCAACAAGGCCGCAGTAGCGCCCGTTGCTGGTTCTTCGGGGAGCCCTGTCGTTTTCAAGATGACTGCCGTCAACAAAGCAACGGCG
>CAXBPH010000075.1:0-27630 GCA_963977445.1 uncultured bacterium
GGTGGTAACGTGGAAGGGAAACGCCGATGTGTCGGCTCTCGCGGGCAAGTCGCTCCGTCTCCAATTTGAACTGCACGACGGGGACCTCTATTCCTACATGTTTGCTCGCTAACCGAATGGATTGACTCCCAAGAAGGTTCCTGGCCGTTTTCTCCGCACCAATAGTTATTGCCCCCTTGCAGGACAGGTTCCCCCGGCGGATTCTCCGTGCTAGAATGGGCACCTTGTGCAACGGGTGTAGCAGATTTTGTGAAGGGGCGATTTATGTTGAAAATGGTCGGACTGCTTTGTGGGGTCTTGGCGCTGGGTGCCGGTTGGGTTGACCGTGTTTCTGCGGAAGTTGGCCCCAAGCCGATTCTGAATATCACGCCCCAGCTTTATGTATTGGAGCCGGGGACGTGCCCGGATGACATCGAAGCGGTATCCGCTTCCGATAGGGCCGCGCAGTTTAAACAGGTCGGTTCTCCCGATGTCCATTTTGGGTATACCAAAGATGCCTATTGGTTTCGTCTGGAAATGGGCGGACTCGAAAGCACCGAAGCCCTGACGCTGGAACTGAACAACCCACAGCTACTCTCGGTGACCTTGTATACCCCCAGCCCATCCGGTGGCTACCATGGGGAGTCCGTGGGGGTGACCAAGCCTTTCTGGGAACGTCCGCTCGTCACGCTTGCCCCCTCATTTCCTGTGGAGATGGTCGGGGCCGAGGGGGCGGAAGTCTACCTGCGTATTCAACACTATGGGGCGTTGCGTTTTCGTGCCTACCTGGGCCCGGCAGATGCAATGCGCGAGCAGGCGATTACCTGGATTGCCCTGAACATACTCCTGGCAGGATCGTTGCTCGGACTCACGATTTACCACGGATGTATCTTTGTGGGACTCCGTCAGGAAGTCTATCTCTGGCTATCCCTCTTCCTCTTTTCAATCACCCTGAATCAAATGACCTTTTCAGGAACGGCAAACATGCTGTTGTGGAATGAGCCCAGTGTGTGGGCCAACCACGCCCTGACGTTGACGGGAATTTTCTGTCTGGCCATGGGTATGTGCTTTTCCATGTGTTATCTCCGCAGTTGGAAATTTGCGCCTGGGACGTCCCGGCTGGCCACGGGCGTGATTGCCCTTGGCACTATCGCAGGACTGCTTTCATTCGCCGGATACCCTGCTGTCCTCTATGGCGTGTTGGCCTACGTGGTCATTGCACCGGTTCTGCTGGTGGTGATGGCGGTGCATTCTGTCCGTCGTGGCACCGTGGGTGTCTATCTCTTCCTCTTATCCTGGGGCTTCGTTATGGTGGGGGAGATAGTCTTCGCCAGCGTATACCTCGATATCGTGCCCGACAACGCATTCACGATGAATTTCATGCATGTAGCCTCCCTGGCGGCGGCCCTGATTTGGTCTTTTTCTCTGACGCGACAGATTCGCATCCGCGCGGCGCAGCAACGTGCCCAGCTAGAGCGAGAAGTGGGCGAGCGGACTGCCGACTTGGAGCGCGCCCTGAAGGATGTAAAAACTTTGCAGGGATTCTTGCCTGTATGCAGTAATTGCAAGATGATACGGGATGATGACGGTGCCTGGCATTCTATGGAGTCCTATGTAATGGCCAACACCGAAGCAAGTTTCAGCCACGGCATATGTCCCGGATGTGCCACCGAACTCTATCCAAAATACTTTCCGCCAGAGGGTAAGCAATGAACGCCCCGAGTTGGTGCGACGATCCTCGAATCCGTGCGCTATTTTTTGCCCGTGGCGTATGCCTCTGCGGACTCCTGATAGCCTCGATGGGACTTCCTGCTGGTGCCGGCGAGTCCCAAACGCTCCAAGTGGATGAAGTGCATCTTCGTCTGGGGGATACCGAAGAATGGCGCGATTTTTCTGCCGTCCCCGCGAAGCCGTCCCTTTCGCTCTCCTTCGAGTCCTCTCGGAACGCGGAAGCGTGGACCCTGGCGGTGCAACAGTGGGAGGTGAAGGAGAAGTGGGTACTTGGACTCAATGGGAAGAAGTTGGGCCAACTGCGGCAGGATGAGAATAATCTGATTCAGTATGTTGAAGTGCCCGCCGGAATCCTTATGGAAGGTGCCAACACGCTGACCTTTGAGCCAGACCCTGCCGCACGGGGAAAGGTCGATGATATTGGTATCGGCCAGGTAGTGCTTCATCAGGAGCCGCCACCGCGCTGGCTGGGGGAGGGGGCCATGGCCGTCACGGTCCAGGAAGATGGACATCCCGTACCCTGTCTAATCACTATCGTCGATGCCCATAGTGCGCTGGCGGCATTGGGCACGACCACGGGTTCCGGGCTGGCCGTGCGACCGGGGGTGGTCTACGCGGCGACCGGGGAGGCCCGGATAAGCCTGCCCGCAGGAGACTACACCGTTTACGCGGGGCGGGGCTTCGAATACTCGCTGGATCGCGTTACGGTCTCGGTAGGTGCCGGAAAAATGGCCAGTGTGGACCTCTCGATTCAGCGGGAGGTACCCACCGAGGGCTATGTGGCCTGTGATCCCCACATCCATACCGTGACCCACTCCGGCCATGGAGACTGCACCGTGGAAGAGCGCATGGTGACCCTCGCGGGCGAGGGGATCGAGTTGCCCATCGCGACGGACCACAACGTTCATATCGACTACGAAGCGACGGCGCGTGCTATGGGGGTGCGGCCTTATTTTACACCCGTCATCGGGAATGAAGTGACCACTTCCCTGGGCCATTTCAACGTTTTTCCCGTGAAGGCAGATGCCCCGTTGCCTGATGCCAACGCCACGTCGTGGGATGATCTTTTCGCGTCCATCAAAGGCACTCCCAATGTGCGCGCTATCATTCTGAACCATGCGCGGGACCTCCACGCGGGTATGCGCCCCTTTGGCCCGGAGCACTACGACGACGTAACGGGGGCCAACACCGACGGATGGGACCTGCAGGCCAATGCCATGGAGATTATCAACTCCGGGGCAACCCAGTCGGACCTCCTGGAACTGACCCGGGACTGGATGACCCAGCTCAACCATGGCGTCTACATGACGCCGGTGGGCAGTAGCGATTCTCACGATGTGAATCGCTTTATCGTCGGACAGGGGCGTACCTACGTTCGTTGCGCCGATGATGAACCCGGCAACATCAATATCGACGAAGCGGTGAAGGCCTTTGTTGCGGGCAACGTGCTGGTCAGCTATGGGCTCGTCGTGGAAATGTCGGTGAACGAGCGCTACCGTTCCGGTGAGCTCGCGGCGATGGAGGCGGGTGCCACTTCGGTGGAAGTGGCCCTTCGGGTATTGGGCCCCCATTGGGTGGAGGCGTCTGAGATCCAGTTGTACGCCAATGGGGCGCGGATACGTGAATTGAAGATTTCACGGGAGCAGGCATCGCCCGTGGGTGTTATCTGGACCGGACGCTGGACCATTGACGTTCCGAAGCACGATGTCCACCTCGTGGCGATCGCGACAGGCCCTGGAATCGATGCCCCCTATTGGAAGATGGCACGGCCCTACCAGCCGACCTCACCGGAGTATTCTTCCCAGGTATTCGGGTGTAGCGGGGCCGTCTGGGTGGATGGAGATGGCGACGGAAAGCGCAGCAGTGCTCGGGACTATGCAGAGCGCCTGGTGAAAACAGGTAGTATCGATTTGGAAAACCTGGAGCAGCTACGTTCAGCGTACGATGCGGCCGTGGCCATACAAGCCCGTTATTTGCTCTCCCGTTGAGCGTTATCCATTGGGGGGGCGCGATTACTCCGATGGCGTTGGAGGCACGGCCGCGTTTTCAGCCGCATACATGGCTTTTATTTCGCCAATTTTTTCAATCACGGCCGGGGTCATGGGAAAGCTATCCCCGTAGCGTATAAAGCGGACGCGACTGTCAAAGTTTAACAGCGAGCCCTTTTCGTGTTTGTGTCGAAAGTGCAGACCCGTCGCGGTGTAGTCGGGCAATTCAAAGAGGACGGGCATGCCGTAGGGCGCATCGCCATGGGCCGTAGGGTAATCCACCCGGAGCCGAAGAAAGACATCGCCGCCGAAGGAGCCCTTGCCTGCGGGGGCTGGCAAATCTTCATCGAAATTGGCACCCGTCTTGATAAATCCCGGATAGGCATCAAGAAAGGCCATCATTGCTTCTTCGTTTTGGAGGGCATAGCCGAAATAGGCGTAGGTAGGGGCGGCAAACTGGGCTTCCATCGATGGGGGAGGCGATCCCGGGCTTCCTGCCAGACAGGTCAGTTCCGCCGACTCGTCTTCGGGAAACAGGGAGCGCACACTTTCGAGATCGGGGAAGAAATTTCCGGGGGTAGTGCTCATGGGGGGATAGAGTCCATCAGCATTTCCATCGCGGTAGGCGCTGAAGGCAGGTTGCCAGGCGTAGCGAAGGGTCTGGCTGCACTGGACGGGAAGGGTGGTAATCACAACAAACCAGACTCCAGCCAGCCCGATGAGCAGGGTTAAGATAAGGGCACCCGCGATAAACAGATTGCGACGGGATTTTGATGGGGTTGAACTCATGGTACTACTCCGGTAACGGTTTGAAACTCTCTATTTAAAACTTAGTCTACTCAACATTGATAGTTTTACTTCATTCGTCGAAGGTGATCGTGAAATGGTCACTGCTATTTGTAGTTCCAGATTCTATCGTCTCTTCATAGGAGAAGGAGGATACATCGGGGGGATGTAGCACCGTGGCGAGCCATGGAACCTTTACGAGGGGTACGATACCCTTTTCGAAAGGTGGAGGGAGAAAATACTCGGCGGGGATGACGGTATTGCCGGCCTTATCCATGTACCCACAGGTGTTCGGCGTGTCGCCTTGCCAAAAGGCCGCTCTGCCCTCATAGAAGGGCTCAACCTGTTCCGCGTCCGGCGTGAGTACGGTTTTCCCCGCGCGGTCTACGAAAATATAGGTCGGTGCCTCTGTTCGCCAGACCAGGGCCATCCCATCATGGAGGGAGCTTTTCATGCGTTGCACCTTGTCGAGGCTAACAACGAATTTCCCCGTGTGGTCGATGAACCCGGCCACTTTTGCCGTGTAATCGGGATTGTTAATCTGAGCGGCGGCAAGGCCGTCCACAAACTCGAAAATCTCATCAAACTTCGGCTCAATCTGCCAGGCGCCCGTGCGGTCGATGGTCCCATAGCGGGACTTCCCCTCATCGGTTTCCACGGCCACCACGGCGATGCCATCAGAGAAGGGCAAGGCCCTGACGAAGGGCCCCGGAATGACGGTGTTGCCGTCCAAATCAATATAGCGAAATGAAAAGCTCATCGACGAGCTCACATGGACGGGGGAGAAGGTCCCCACCGCTGCCAGCCCGTCATAAAAGGGCAGGGGGATTTGGAAATCATTGGGTGGTGCCAACAAGAGCGCTCCGCTGTGGTCAAAATAGTACGTGCCCGTCGATGTCTGAACCGGAAAGTGCGACGGCATTCCAATATGAACGGCATACATGGTGGCAAGAGCAGTTCTAAGTTGATAGATGTCGTTGTAGGCACCGTAGACGCCAACCGTATCAATTCGATCCTGGAGCCAGCGGTCATCGGCTTGCCAAACCAGCGTATCCGCGATTTTCAGGACCCAATCAAGCTCGGCTTCGGGCACGATGTTTCCATCCAAATCCAAGACCACAAAGGCGTTGCGTTCCAGGTTTTTGTAGGTATAGCCCAGCCAGCCGGCCACCGAGAGCAGGGTGAGAAGGATCGTGATGGGTAGGATGAATTTTTGGATTCGCATGATTGCCGTTTGCCCCTCGGATTGATGATTAATGTCAGTGCAGACAGTGTAACAAGAGCTCGACTCTATAAGCTATGACGAGTGCCGACGCGAGACCGGCCCTCGGGGCGTTTTTTGCCGTTCGAGCGCATTCGCGAAGCAAAGAAGACGTCTGGGTGGCACGGACAAGTCTGCAAGACTTGCCCGTGGAGTCAGCACAGATGACGACGTGGTCTTAGTCAGATTTGCTACCCACACGGGCAAGCCCTCCGGGGCTTGTCCGTGCCACCCCGTCGTATTTCTTTACGAGTAGATTCACGCATGACAGGACCTATTCATGACGCGGGCCAAGGTAAGTTTAGTAACTCTTCGCGGTTCGCCCTGTTTGAGCCCAAGCAGTCGCCTGGGTGGCACGGACAAGTCTGCAAGACTTGCCCGTGGAGTCAGCACAGATGACGACGTGGTCTTAGTCAGCTTTGGTAATTACACGGACAAGCCCTCTGGGGCTTGTCCGTGCCACCCCATCGTGTTTCTTTACACGTAGATTCACACGGGACAGGACGTATTCATATCTCTTCCAAGGTAAGCGTGGTTTCTCCACGAGGTCGAGAGCCCGTTTGAAGCGAAACAGTCGTCTGGGTGGCACGGACAAGTCTGCAAGACGTGCCCGTGGAGTCAACACCGTGCTCTACAAGGCTTGCATATCGCCGATGATCTGGGTAACGTAACGAGAGTCAATCTTCTCTCTACCGACCATCCCAATCATCGGAGTTTTTATCTATGAACCGACGCGATTTTCTCGGCAGCACCGCAGGCCTGCTGGCGGCCACCCAACTCCAGGCCGTTGGCCAGACGTCTCCCAAAGAAAAAATACCTGCCGCCGTGTTGGGCCTCGGCCATGCCCATGGTTTCGGTATTGTCAGTGTGCTCAGGTCCTCCCCCGATTTTGAACTGGTGGGGGTGTGTGAACCCGACGCTGCCCTGCGAAAAACCTATGAAAGTCACAAATCCGTCGCGGATGTCACCTGGTTGAGCCAGGAGGAGGTCCTTTCCAATCCCGCTATCAAGATGGTGGCGGTGGAAAGCGATGTGCCCCGTTTGCTCGAACTGGGCCAGTCCGTCGTCGCAGCGGGAAAACATCTCCACCTCGACAAACCGGCCGGGACGGATCTGCCGAAGTTTCGCACCCTGCTGGACACGGCGAAACAGAACGACGTCTATGTCCAGATGGGCTATATGTATCGTTACAACCCGGGCTTCGACTTTATCCGAAAAATGAATGCCGAAGGGGCGCTGGGGGATGTCTTCAGTATTCATGGCACCATGTGCACCGATCTCTCGTTGGAAAATCGGAAGAAGATTGGCTTCCACAAGGGCGGTGCCATGCTGGAGCTGGGGTGTCACCTTATCGATATGATTGTGCTGTTACTGGGTGAGCCCGACAAGGTTACGAGCTTCCTCCGACACGACAACGCCATCGACGACGGCCTCAGCGACAACACCCTCGCGGTCCTGGAGTATGACAAGGCCCTGGTGACCGTCGACATTTCCGTGAAGGAACCCAATTCCGGGGTGGGTCGTCGCTTTAAGATTACGGGGACGAACGGTGCCATAACGCTATTGCCTCTGGAGCCACCGGCGGCCCAGCTTAGCCTTCGGGAGGCCCACGGCGACCATCCCAAGGGGATTTCCGACGTGGCCTTTCCCAATTTGCCCCGCCACATTGCCGACATGGTCGATCTCGCCGCAGCCATTCGGGGCGAATCAGCGTTTGTCTATTCCTATGACCACGACTACGCAGTGCAGCGGACCATCCTCCGTGCCTGTGGGGAGCAGGTGTAGTCAGGGGCCTGTAATAGGCCCTACCAGTCATGGCAATGACATCGGGTAGGACTTTTTCGGTTGCGACCTATCCCCGTGCCTTGGCCTGGGCCCTTTGTCGCCAAAACAAGTGTGTGCCCTTGGAGAAATCAGCCCCGAGGGCGTATTTTTTGTAGAGGCTCTAATCGCTTGAGGTGGTCATCTTACAGGAAGGAAAACAGGAGCTTGCGCTATCGTCTCCCGACTTCTACAATAGCAGGGAGATTGATTGGCAAGTATAAACGTGTTAAGGACTCAGCCCATTACGCCCGACAAGACCAACACCAGCGCAACCAACACAGATACTTGGCGTGCGCGTTCCGGACTTTCCTCCCGGGCGCTGTCCCATTCTTTTCGGACGACGGCCCTGCTCTTTCGCAGACAGCTTTGGATTTGGCCCCTGATTGCGGTTCCTCTGTTTGCAACCATGGGTTTTTGGGTGCGCGCCTATGTGGAACAACCCCTTGAAGAAAATCTGCAAAACGGTTTGACGACCATCCTCGACTCAGATGTAGCGGCGCTGCGACTCTGGTTGGGCTATCAGCAGGAGCGGGTGGAGTTGTTTGCCGCTGATGTGGATATTCGGGAGACCACTGACGCCCTTGCAATACTTCCCGCAGGTACGCCCCAGGACGTTGCGGCCCTATTGAGTGCACCCCAGCAGGCCACCCTGCGCCAACGGTATGAAGAGCACCATGATGTGGAGCTCTACAGTGGCTATATTCTTTTTGACATGGATGGCCGGGTCCTGGCTGCCGATACCATTGAACTCGTAGGCAAGGCACGCCCCATGGAGGATTCCCCCTGGCTTTCGCGCGCCATTGCGGGAGAGCCCGTCGTATCCATCCCGTACAAAAGCCGTGTCCTGCTGCGTGACCGTCACGGACGGGAGCGCACGGGGGTACCCACAATATTGGTACTTGCCCCAGTGATGGATAGTGCCGGAACGCAGATAGGTGTCCTGGGCATACGGGTGCGCCCGGAAGGGGGCTTCACGTCCATCCTCCGCATTGCCGAGGTGGGTGAGTCGGGGGAAACCTACGCCATCGACCGAAACGGTCTTATGCTCTCTCAGAGTCGCTTTGACGATGGTCTGCGGGCTATCGGCTTGCTCGCAGACGATGGAGAGAGTGCCTCGATCCTTACTCTGGCCGTTCGTGACCCCGGGGTAAATATGATCGAGGGAGAACGCCCGGATACGCGCCGATCGGAGCAGCCACTGACGTTTATGGCCCAGTCGCTTACTAAGGGCGAGTCCGGCGTCGACGTGGAAGGGTATCGGGACTATCGCGGTGTGCCCGTGGTTGGGGCCTGGGCCTGGCTGGAGGAGTTTCACTTCGGTGTGGCTACAGAAATGGATGTGGACCAGGCCTATCTACCGCTTTACTACCTGCGGACGGTTTTCTGGGGACTCTATGCCTTGCTAGGTGTCGCCGCGCTGGCCATATTTGTATTTACGGTCATCGTGTCCCGACTAAACCGTGAAGCACGACATGCCGCACTGAAAGAGCGAAAGATGGGGAAGTATGCGCTGGAGGATGAGTTGGGTAAGGGGGGGATGGGCGTAGTTTATCGTGCACGGCATGAGCTGCTTCGGCGACCAACAGCGGTTAAACTACTGGATATCGACCGAACGACACCAGAAAGCATAGCCCGTTTTGAGCGCGAAGTAAAACTCACCAGTCAGCTCTATCACCCGAACACCATCACCGTCTTCGACTATGGGCACACCCCAGAAGGGGTGTTTTACTACGCCATGGAGCTCCTCGAAGGGCTGAACCTCGACGAGCTGGTGATTCAGAACGGTGCCTTGCCCGAAGGGCGGGTCATCCACATCCTCAGCCAGGTTTGCAGTTCGCTGGCTGAAGCCCACAGCATAGGATTGATTCATCGGGACATTAAGCCCGCCAACATCATGGTTACCGCACGGGCGGGCATGTATGATTTTGTGAAGGTGTTGGACTTTGGCGTCGTGAAGGCGATGGATGGGGAGATACAGTCCAATCTGACGGCCGCCAATTCGTGGGTGGGAACGCCCTACTACATGTCCCCGGAGGCCATACAGAATCCGGACGACGTAGACGCGCGAAGCGACATCTATGCGTTGGGCGCAGTCGGCTATTACCTGCTGACGGGAACGATGGTATTTGGGGGCAATAACCCGGCAGAGATAATGCGAAATCACACCACCAAATCACCCGAACCCATTTCCGAGCGTCTTAGAAAGGCGGTATCACCCGAACTGGAAGCGGTGATTATGCAGTGTCTGTCGAAAGTGCCCGGAAAGCGGCCACAGAATACCGAAATTATCGCCCAGCGGCTTTCCGCGTGCACTCTTATTGAAGCGTGGGGCCCGGATAGCGCCCGCGCCTGGTGGCAGGAACGATTTCCCGACCAACATGGAACCTTTACCAAATCCCCATCTATAGAGGCCACCGACATTCGGACCACGACCGAAATCAACAAGGTTGAATCAATCGATCAGGTTACCGTGGTGATGCCGACAGGGGATGAAGAGAAAGGGGCCTAGGGATCAAAATGGGCGCTCAGATGGGGGGGGCCTGTGGTAGGATTAATTGGCGGTTGAATTTTTTGAGGAAAATGTCGTCTGTATTCGTAAATAGGGAGCAGTATGCCCTTCGCAACGTGGAAATCTGCGATTAGGAGGAAGTCATGCAAAAAACATTCTATCTCGTTATTGCCTTGGCACTTACGTCGGGATTGGCATCAGCCGATTCCATCCGGGTTGGGGACAAACTCTATCGAAATGTCTATATTGGGGTAAGTAGCGAATATTACTACGTTCACCATCCAGAATCGGGTGAAATGGAGCGGATAAGTCGCAGGCGCTCCAACATTTCTAATGTCCAGATCGACGATAACGAAGATGCCCGAAGTGCCCTGCTCGCGCGATACGAAGCCGCGAAAGCGAAGCCACAGGAACCTGCCAGGAAGGCACCGGTTTCCCAATCTGAAGTGGCCGGTGAGACGAAATCCTTTGACGGTGATTTGCTCAAGTATCGAATCTATATGCGCGACCTGGCGGAATTTGAGACCCAACTTGCCCACTGGAAGGACCTCTCCCCGGAAACGCAGAAACGTATTCAGGGGGGGCTCTACGAAACAATGGAACAGCGTGCTGCCCGTCGCTCTGCAGCCCACGAACAGGCCGTGACGAGTATTAGCACGTTGGAGCAAGAGAAAGTTACGATACAGCAGCACGTGGAGGCGGCAGCCATCGAGCGGGAGCGCGCGGTGTGGCAAGCCCGTGCCGAGAGTACGGAAAGGAATTATCTGGAGGCCTACAAAAACTCCTGGGTTCCGGGTCAACCTCAACACTACTATTACCGCGAGGGTGGTAGACGTCCGCAAGTCGGGGTATATTACGTCTATGGGAGAGACACGGAAATATACAATTCGGCATTGGAAGAGCGCGCAAGAGAAAATAATCGGATCGCTGAGGCGAACGACCGCTATGAAGCTCAAACAGAGAACTACGGCAAGGTACTGAATTCCGTCGACTCAGCAATCACTCGCCATGCGCGGGAAGCCCAGACTACCGTTCAAAAGGCTCACGATGAGATGCGACGATACAAGGCCTGGCAGGCGCGTGTGGCCGCGCTCGATGCCGCAGAGGAGGATGAATATCAGCCGGTATTGAAACCTACGGTCGTGGAACACTGGACCGGCGCGGCGGATCGTCGCACACCGGATTTTACTATCGACCAAGGGCTATGGCGGCTGGACTGCCTGCGGGCCGAAGATGGGAATCTGGGAGACTTCGCCGTGACCGTCTTCAGTGCAGAAACGGATGCGCCCTTCACCCGGGTTTCTGGTGTGGACTATCTCGGTATGCGCTCGAGGATTTTTGACGAGCCGGGCACCTACTATCTGGTGATCTCGCAGAGCGGTATACCCGTGTCCTATGATGTAACGGTGAGCACCTTGTCTCAGTAATGAGGGGCTGCTATAGGCTTGGCGGGGGAATATTTGGCTGTATCACCAGGCCGCAATAGCTGGTCAACATTTCCAGCAGAGTAGAATACTTTGTGCCCACCTGCTCCTTGTTAATAAAGCCAGCGACATTATAATGGTAGGCAGCTTCCACATCTTCGTCGCGGCTTGACGTGGTTAGCATGAAAACCACGGAGGCGGCCAGTCGGGTGTCATTGCGAAGCTCCGCGAGGAACTCGATGCCGTTCATTCGGGGCATGTTCATGTCCAACAGAATTACATAAGGACTGGGAAGCAGGGCGTTGCCGTTTATCCCACGCAGTACATCCAAGGCCTCCACGCCATTCTTAGCGACGGTGATTGGCAAGTTCAGCTCGTGAGACTTAATGGCGCGTTGAATGGCCATGACATCAATTTCGTCATCGTCCACCAACAGGATGTGAACTTCAGTGCTCATGTAGTACCTGTGAATCTTTTTATAATGGGCCATAGAATCGTAGTGATTGCGCCGCGTTTCTATCTGAAATCAGGGGTGTCGTTCCCCTCCCCGGAGCGCCCCCGAACCCATATCATGATGCCTGACAGTGTTTTCGATCAAGTTTTTTGGAATGGGTTCCCCGGTACGGCGAAGGCTCACACAACAGTTAAGGGTGCAGTTCTGCTATTACCGGGCCTGACCCCAAGTGATGCAACAGGTCCCCCCGCAATTCTTGACGGTTTATGAAGCGGGCTTTCAGCCCTTTGGGCGTAGTTTCACCTTTGTTCATGGGGCGTTGCCCCATGCTGATATGACATCGGGCCGTTGGCCCTCTACCGCGTCGCGCGTGCGGTCCGATTGCCATGCAAGCGCCGAAGGTGCTACCCATACCAGCCTGGGCCAACGGCCCAGGAAAAAACGTAACCCGTTTCGTAAAGGGCTGAAAGCCCGCGCCATGTATTGAAGGAGTAGGGTTGGACATTCAACGACAGTCCTCCCGACAACAAAATCGCTCATCGGTAATCGCAGAACTGCACCCACAGTTAACAGCCAATAGTATCCCTACACGTGCCGAGGATTCGGCGCAAGGACCTCACGGACGAACGGGGGAGGATAGTTGGGCGAAATTTTGCCCCCGTCTACGGCACGGTCGGTATGCGCCGCCGCCTGAATGAATACGAAATAGCACAAGCACGTAGCTGCCCGACTAACGCAGGGCGGGTAAGTGCCTTACTGACCGTCACTATTGAGCGGTTTCCCGGTAGGGTGCGAAGAGGTCAAACTCATTCAGGTAGAGTTCCGTTTTTACACCCATGAGGCTGAGGAGCGAATGGGGGATGTTCTCGTGGGTGAGGGGTTGATCAACCGTTGCACCCAGAGCAGCCTTTGGCATGTTGTGGCTTGCCGCGTAGCCTTGGGATACCCAGGCAAGCATAGGCACATGGGTTTGGGCTTCCGGTGCCAGGAATTTTGGAAGTCCGTGGAGGTAGACCCCATCTTCCCCGAGGGACTCACCATGGTCGGAGGCGTAAAGCAAAAAGGTATCGTCTTGCTCACCTCTGGCTTTCAGGTAGTCGATGAGCCCGCCCAAGACAAAGTCGGTATAGAGAATGGTGTTGTCATAGGCATTAATTACTTCTTCTGAGCTGCATTCCTGGGGGGAGCTGCTCTTGCAATCGGGCACGAATTGCGCGTGATCGGGGGGATAGCGTTTGTGATAGGTGGGGCCGTGGCTTCCCATAGTGTGGAGGATCAGGAGCACGTCACCCGTTGCATTGGCGACGCATTCGTCAAAATAATTGACCAGTGCTTCGTCGTAGTAGCCGCCATCGCTGTAGAGCGGGTCGGTGGGGTCCGGGGCCTTTCGAAGATCGAGGGTCTCGATGCGATTTGCTACCCCTTTTGAACTGGAATTGTTCTCTATCCAGAACACATCTACACCGGCTTTCTTGAGGACATCCAGAACATTGGAAACGCTCGCAGCCTTTTCCGGAGTGAATTTATTGGGCTTCATGAAGGTAAACATGCTTGGAACGGAGTAGGCCGTGGAGGTTCCTGCGGCAGTTACATTGGAAAAATTCAGAAGACTTTCCTGGGAAAGGATGGGGTTGGTGAGTCTGTCGTAGCCATTGAGCGAAAAGTGATCGGCCCGGGCGGTTTCACCTACTACCATGACGCCTATTGTTCGCTTGGGCGATTGTTTTTCCTGAACCGCGTCCAAGCCAATCGTCTCAAAAGGGACGGCCTCCGACTTTCGCAATTTCTTCGCGTATTGCTGGAGCGCGAATATGGGATAGGTGGGGATGGTGTATACCCGAATCTCCCGGTTCTCGCGGACGAAAAAGGACGTGAATTTAAAGTTGGCCCAAACGGTCAGGCCCACAACTGCGAGCATGGCCGCGACGTAGCCGGTTCGCTTGAGCAATTCGGGGAGGGGTTTCTCGTAGACCGGCTTTACAACGACGATTATCAGCGAAGGGAGCAGTCCATAAAAAAAGAGATGGAGGAGTAAGGCGAATGAAAGAAGCTCAAAGGCCTCCTGTTGATTGTTGTCCCGAATCGTCTCCGCTACATTGCGAATCATGTCGACGTCAAAAACGACGCCGAGCTGTTGGCTGAAGTAGCTGAGAACGGCCGAAAGCCCGATGAAAAAAATCAGAACGGGTTTGAGCGTATAGGGGTGTCCGGCAATGAAAAAGGCGATGGAAAGGACGGTTATGAGCAGCAAGTACGCGCTGAAGACAAAAGTGGCTCCGCCGACGGATAAGATTTCCAGCTTACTGCCTAGGGCGCGAAACAACGCGCCATTATTCGCCACGATGATGAAGGTGGCCGTCAGCAGAATGAGGAGGCGTGCGGAAATGGTGATGTTACGTAGTCGGGCGAGCAGTGAAGATGTTGAAGCGGTCAAGGGGAAAAATATCCTTTTGGGCCAGGAAAAAGGTCTATGGGTTTATTCCGCTTCGCGGAGGGCTATCTTTTTTTGGGGCACACCCATGGCGTAGAGGACGATAGTAGCCGCCATCCAGCAAATCGCCAGGGCTATCAGGTCATGACTGAAGAAATGCTTTCCCCGGGCCTGCTGGGTAAAACCAAAAATGAATCCCAGTGTAAGGCTGAAGCACAACGCGGGATACTTCCATTTTGAGCCAGTTGCGGCCAAGAGTAAATAAATACTCACCAGGGCGAAGGCCCCGCTGGCGTGCCCTGAGGGAAAGGCGTGGCCAATAGGTGCCCCCGTTGGGACCGGGTCAAATAGCCGAATATGAGGCAGGGTGCCTCCAAAGTCCAGGAGCTTGGAAGGGGAGTAGATGTGGGTTGTATTCTTGATGATGGCAACCGTGCCAATACCACTGGCCATGGACAGGATGACATAGGTCAGGTCCAGGCGATACCGGGCGAATTTCGTGTTGAAAAATGACAACACCAGCGAGAAGACCAAGCCGATGGAGATGCACACGATAAGGTCCTTGCCGCCGATATGAATCAGGCCTGCCGTTAACCACAATGACTCATAGGGCCAGGTCTGGGTGCTTGCGTCGTAGAACAGGCGGATGATGTATTCATCTACCCCGGAATACTGGCAGAAAACACCCAGCAAAATGAGCGTGGCGGGTATGAGGATGTGGGGGACGTAATTGAAGCTTCGATCAGACGTGGTCATTTAGCGCTCTTCGTGTATTTGCATGTAGACGGTTTGAACCCACATCGGTGTGGGGCGCCAACGGCGGATAAAAATAAGTTTTTTTGTGTAAGGTGGCGCGCTCTCTTGGGGGTTGTGCGAACGTGGGAACGCCATTTTCTGATCCCTATCGTAGCATGGCAGCAGTATAAAAGGCGCACATGACCTGCCCGTTGCAGAAACATTACCAATCGGCAAGGTTGCAAATAGGGATGGGATCCGAGACACAAGACAAGAAGTTGAGGCGCGATGTGTTGTCAATCCTGGCTAAACCGGACGCCCTTAGCTGAAAGGGTCCCGTTCGGGGATTCAATCCGTTTGGCATCATCCTGGACAATATAGACTTCAAAAGTTAAGGAGACCATTAGGTCTCCCAATTCTGAACGTCCGTCGGGTGGGCGACACGTTCCTGGGAGTCAGACTCCTAGTGCAGAGACTGGAGAAAGGCTATCAGGTCCGCCATATCCTGGTAGTTCAACGCGGCCTCCCAGCCGTCGGGCATCATGGATATGGTCGTGCTTTCCAGCGCAAAAATATCGCTGCGAAGAATCTTTCGCAATTTGGCTCCTGGAAGTTTCATGATGATGCTGGTAGCGTTTTCCGACACGATCAAGCCAAAAAGTTGCTCGCCATCTTCCAATTCACAGTTGTAGGCATGGTAGCCCGGCTGGATATCGATATTGGGATCCAGGATGTTGGCGAGTATTTTTTCTTTGGGATGTTGGGCCACCGTCCGCAGATCCGGTCCGATTTCAAAACCTGTATCGCCGACCTTGTGGCAGGTTGCGCACGCCTCAACATATTTGACCTGTCCGCGGGCCACATCACCCGCGAGCGTCAGGGCGGGCTTGTAGGCCGCGATGACCTCGGCCCGTTCGGGGTTCGCATCCGATGCGAGTTGGGCGACCGCCAGAGTACGAAGGGCCTCATCGGATAAATTCAGCAGCCGGGTTCGCCGCACGGGGCTCAAGTCCGTGGGACGTATGCTGCGCTTGCCGATGGCTTCCAACAGGGCCCGTGTCCACGTGCTGCGGGAAAGCAATACGTCGGCCGCCTGTTCCCGTGCGTCTGGTGTGAAGGTCGCCCACGCGTCAATGATAAATGAAGGGACCCGGTCATCGGAGGTCCGGGCAAGCGTAACAAGGGCTTGCCGAAGGTCGTCAGGTGGCGTCTGGGTGGAAAGGAGGCCTGCCAACCAGGTGACGGCGGATTCTTCGAGAGCGGGATTGCCCGCCAGTAGGGTAGCTGCCGCCAGACGCACTTCCCTTACAACCTCTTCGTTGGCAATCGCGTACTTCGCGACATTCTGAAGGTGTATGGCGATAGCCTGTAGTTCCAGGGCAGGCTCCGACGCAGTACCTTCGGCCAACGCAGCAATCGACGTATCTCGTCGCTTGAGAAAATCCATGGCATCGGCGCACGCGTCTGCCCGTACCTGAGTCAATTGCTCGGAGGCTTTCTCGAAGGCGGGTAGGATCAAGGTGGCTACGGATTCTTTATTGCCCTCGCTCAGGGCCATATCGGCGAGGGTGAGTCGGAGCGGGGGGATGGCGGGGTCGTCGCGGGTAACCAGTTCTGCAATGAGGTTTTCCTGATGAGGCAAGGCGGAACTGAGGGCGGCGGCGGTAATGAAGGGGTCATCGTGATCGCGCAGGAGGAGGTCGGCCAGCGTTTTGCCCAATTCTTTCGTCGGCGTAAAGGCACCGAGGGTGAAGGCCAATTGCTGGCGAACCTTGGCCTCGGGGTCCTCGGTCAGGCGCAGGGCTGCGGCGACGACCTCTTCTGTGCCATGTGTCTCGGCCAGTCGCAACGCATTCTCACGAACGCCGGGATTGGGATCTGCCAATGCCCGCGCCACCAGGTCGGGGGAGAGGCTTCCCAGCCCGTCGAGGGTGCACAAGGCATGGAGGCGTCCCTGGGCGAGCTCACCGTGCGCCGCCAACGCCTCAAGGGCAGGCGTAACGTCCCGGGCATCGCGCCAAAGTAAAAGTTGCTGTGCCTTATCACGAATCCACCCGTTGGAAGCACCCAACTGGGCAACCAGCGCTTCATTACCCATGGACTCCAAATTCGGGGTGGGATGCAGGGTGGCACCCGCAGGCCGTACCCGATAGATGCGGCCACGGTCATCGCCTTCGCGGTAGAAGGGAAGGAGTTCCGCCTTGCCTTCTTCGGGCAGCCACTGGGGATGCTCAATCATGTAGCGGTACATGTCGGCAATCCACAAGCCGCCATCGGGACCCGTCCGGACCATTACCGGACGACACCAGCGGTCGGTACTGGCAAAGAAATCCGGTCCTTCCGGCGGGCCACTGCGCGTTCCCGAAAAGGTGACCCCGTCGGGAACCAGATTGATGCGCTGCACCAGATTGTGGAAGGGCTCACAGGTGAAGCCATTCATGGAGTCGTCGGAAAACAGGAGCGTATCTCGATAGATCATGCCGCTGCATGCCGAGGTGAATCGTCCTGAGGCTTTGAAATCATGAAACCGTTTTTGTAGTGCGCTCGCCGGAAATACCGGGGGGCCTACTTCACCCAATACCTGTATCTGCCCATCGGGAGCCGCCAGGAAAGGGTTGCGACTCAGGTAGTGGTCGGGCAGGGTATAATGCCACAGGGGGCGAGCATTCTGGGTGCCAAACCAATGGCCCCAGTCGTCGCGGTTCCGACCAAACTGGGTAGGGCCGCTCTGTGGCTCGACCACACCCGTGTCGGGATTGAAACGAAAATCCCGACTGCCGATAACCGTTTCGGTGCCGGCCCGGGTGGAATGTAGGCGGGTATCAATGGCGTACTTGCCGTGGTGGCCCCCGGCGGCGACATAGACCCAGTTGTCCAGTCCCCATCGAAGCCCATTGGCCCGGAGCTGTTGGTTACCTTCACTTAACCCAGTCAGGAGGACTTCCTGCACATCAGCACGGCCGTTTCCGGTCGTGTCCTCCAGATAGAGAATGTCGGGCGCGGCAGTGACAATCACACCATTGCGCCACGTCAGGATGCCCGTGGGGAAATTCAACCCCTCGGCGAATATCTGGCCCTGTTCATAGGTGCCATTCTGGTCCGTGTCGGTCAGCATGCGCACCCGACCACCGCTTGCACCGTTGCCATCGAGACCCAGGGGGTAATCCGCCATTTCAACGACCCAGAGTCGACCGGAGGTATCCCAATCGAAGGCAACGGGGTCGAGGAGGTCGGGCTCCGAGGCAACCAGGTCGACGGTATAGCCCGCGGGAACCTGAATCGCCGCGAGCCCGTCGTTGGTTGATAAGGGCGGTGCGGAAAGCTTCGCTGGCTCCATCGGTGGTTCTACCGTAGCCGTGCCCACCGGCTGTCCCGACGCCCCATGGATAGCGAGGGCCTCCTCGGGGGAGAGGGCGCGGTCAAAGAGGGCGAACTCAGCCAGGTAACCCGCCAGTGGGGCAAAGTTATCGCTTCGGGCTCCCAGAAAAAAATCGGGACTGTCGGTCACCGTCGTTTCGATGTCGCCGTCGATTTCAGGGGTTGCTACGCCATTGAGCCAGACGCGTAGGTGATTTCCTTCACGGACGAGGAGAACATGGTTCCAGGTGTTCGGGGGTATAGCCGTTGTGCCCACGAGCACCTCATTTTTGGCGTCGCCATTAAAGAGTATTAGACGGCCGGGAAAGTCATTGCGGAAGTTGCCACCAATGCCAAAGTGATCCCCCGAAGCGGCGGTACCTGCTGCTGTGCCGATAGAAAAGAGATAGCCCGTCACTGGGCGGGAATGTGTGTTGATGGTGTTCTTAAACCACAGGGAAACACTGTAGTCCTGGACGGCGTTATCCAGGGTACCGTGAATCCGCCCGGAAGCGAAGGCGGCATAGCGTCCTGGTGCCAGCTGTGTTCCTCCCTCGACAATGAGCGATGGGTCATGTTTGTCGAGGGCAGCCTGTCGGGCGGGGCGGAGTTCAGCGATTGATTTTTCAAGGCTCGGCGGAAACTGGGGTGCTTTTGCCCGTGCGATAGCATCCTTTTCAGCCCCATCCCGTGCTGCTTGTTCTTCTGCCCGCTTGCCGGCAATCCCCGAGTGCTGCCAGAGCGACGCTACCGACTCGGGAGTGATGGGCTGGGCGAATACCGAGATTTCGTCGAGTTTACCTTCCAGTGTATCGCCAAAGACGAGTGCCGCTGCCGTCGTGGTTTTATTTCGGTCTGCCGTACACGCCGCTGCGGTGTCACCGTCGATGCTTAGCGCTACGGTCTCGGATCCCACGTTTAACACCGCGAAATGCCAATCTCCGGCACTGAGTTTGGTGGGCCCGGTAACCTGTTGTGCTGAGGTGACCAGTGAAATTTCGGTTGGTCCCGATGGGGCCATGGCATAGTGGATTTTTTCGCCCGTTGGGAGCGTCAGTAAATCGCCCTGTCGCGCACTGACGCCGCTGACTTCGCCAAACCAGAACCAGAAGGTGATTGCGAAGGGGCCGGTGGGTACGTTGAGATTGGTCGTCATCTTGCCATCGGCGACGAAGTGGACGGCCCGATTAATGTCGTTGGGGCCGCCAAAATTGGACGAGGTCAGGGCTTCCCCGACACCGCTTCCGGTGCCACTGCCCACGCCGGGGAGAAAGAGGGCCGCCCCACCCGACAAGGTTGCGGTGATGTCCGCTCCCGTCGCGCTGTGGAGCGTTCGGCCGGCGATTTCATTCATACGCCAGTGGGCAAGGGGCTCGAAGGCCATAACCGCATTAAGATAGGGGCCGTCCGTATCTGTAATGGCCTTGCGCGGTGTTTCACTCACCTTTTCCAAGGCACCAAGCAAGGTTTCAACGATCGTGGGCTCCGCCTGGACCTCCAGCCCTGCGGTGCGGGCAGGCCAGGTCGTGTAGCCACCCAGTTCATGTTGTTCGGGCGGTGGGATGTAGCCCACGGACCCGTTCGCCAGTTCGATGTTGAAATGGGTGCCAAGAGGGGCCTGGAGTTTCAGTTTCAGGCCGGTGATTGCATAGACCTCATCGGGTAGCGTGGCCATGGTGAGATCACCAACCCGTATGGCCTGCAATTTGAGTTCCGTTTCTTGTCGCTCGTGGAGGATGAGGGCCTCGGCCGCGTAAATATCCGATTGGCTTTTGGGGATCTCATCGCCCAGGGCCTCCAGTCGGGCCTTGGCCCAGGCGAGGCGCTCCTCATTGGGAACGCGGTACTTCAGCGTGAGTGACGCTTCCGTCATGGCCAACGGCACGGTATCCTGCCATACAATGCTATCGTAGGCCGCCATCGCCCGGGTGGCGACTTCGTCGGCATACATTTCGAAATTGCCGTCCTTTTTCGGGGAGCCGTAGTCCATCCACATGAGGTCGCCACTGGTACCTTGCGACATCATGGCGACGAAGGGGCCCTCACTGGAGGTCTGTCCGAGACGGATGCCCATGGCACGGGCAAAGGCACCATAGTAGTCGGCCGAAAGGAGGGGTGAGCCGTAGTAATGCTGGGAGTAGTTGGCAAGCAGGGCGATGGGGGTGCCATCGGGTGTGCGGGCCGCGAGGATACTCAGTCCGGGGTCCACGGGCCCGGACGGGCCAATGACGTCGACGCTCTCATAGCCCGGATGCATATGGGCGCGCACGGTCAGGTCGCCAAAGGGATCGGCGAAGATTTTGTCCGCCCTGCGAATCCAGCGGCGGTTGTGGGTGTGTGCCCAGTCGTCGACGGAAGCCCAGCCAACCTGTGCGGGCTGTAAGTGTTCTACGGCACCCACCAGCGCTTCGGCGATTTTGCCGGGGAGCCAGGCGGCATAGGCGGGGTCCTGTCGGCTTCCCAGGCAACCCATGGCAGAGGGGGCGCTGTGGGTGTGGGTGGCTGATACCATCATACAACTGGTGGGGATACCCGTGGCCGCAGATGCCGTAGACTTAGCGTCGTCAATGAGGTATTGCTCCATCATGCAGGTATCCACTATGCAGAGGACAAGACGCGTGGTGCCGTCGTCGAGCGCCATGGCTCGGGCGTGGAGGGTATCCACGGCGGCGTCCGCGCTGCGCTCATTGAACATACCGTTGACCCGCACCGGGTAGTGCTCTGGCGTTATATCGACTGCCGCGGCTCCGGCACGTAGCCCGGCCTGGGCGGTTGCTGGCAACATGCCCACGAGGATCAGGAGAAGAAGGGGGGAGATGGACTTGCCGAATAGTAGACTCGAACGAAATGCCTGCATGTGCTGATTCCTCAAAATGCGTTCGCGCCAGCCGCGAAGGAAGAAATACGAGTCTAGAGGATTCATCCGTGGTGGTCAACACGCAAGGTAGGGCCCGTTTTCTTCGTGCCGAGGGGCCTGCACGGGATAGTAGCCCTTTCCACACGTTATAGATTACACAAGCCGGAAGGGGATTCATGCTAGGATGAATGAATGACCGACTGAAAGGAGGTACTGGAATGAACATTCTTGTCAGTGGAGCGACCGGACTGGTCGGACAGGCCCTGTGTAAAACGCTTAAACCCGAGGGGCATACCGTGCGGGGAATGGTACGTCACGCAACACCCTTTTCTCCCGATGCGGTCTATTGGGATCCATCCAAAGGGATTCTTTCGCCCGCCGATCTCGAAGGTCTGGATGCCGTAGTTCATTTGGCAGGCGAGCCCATCGCGGCAGGCCGATGGACCGAGGCCCGAAAGCAACGTATCCTGGACAGTCGTGTGAATGGCACCCGTTTACTCTGTGAACGACTGGCAGGGTGCAAAAGCCCACCTTCCGTTCTGATTGCTGCCTCGGCCATGGGCTTCTATGGCAGTCGGGGCGACGAAGTGCTCACGGAAGACAGCGCAGTCGGGGAAGGTTTTCTCGCGGAGGTTTGCCAAGCCTGGGAGGAGGCGACGAAGCCCGCATCCGACGCAGGAATTCGTGTGGTGAATCTGCGCATTGGACTCGTACTCAGCCGGGAAGGCGGTGCCCTCGGAAAAATGCTCCCCGCTTTCAAGCTTGGTCTGGGCGGCACCTTGGGCGGTGGACTACCCTGGATGAGTTGGATTCATTTGAATGATTTGGTCAGTGCCATCGTGCATAGCCTGAGCACAGAGAGCCTTGCCGGGCCTGTCAATGGGGTTTCGCCGGAACCCGTAACCAATCGCACCTTCACCAAAACGCTCGGTCGCGTGCTGGGGCGCCCTACCTTCTTACCCGTGCCCACGCCCGTGTTGCGCATGGCGCTGGGAGAAATGGCGGACGAATTACTCCTCTCCAGCATGCGAATCATGCCAGAGCGTCTTCAGTCATCGGGATTTACGTTTCAGTTCGACAATCTGGAATCGGCCTTGCGTGACGTGTTGAGCTAGTCTTGCGCACCTGTTTTTTGTTTCAGCCACCGGAATACACCGCGTCTACCAGCCCGCGCTGGACGTCGACACCATTTACCCGTTTGAGTGGTATGAGTTGCCCCTTGGGATTAAATTCCTCCCAGGCGGCCATTTCTTCACGATGCCCTATTCGGCGAAGCCAATTCCAGGAGTCTACCCGGTTCTGGACCGCATCCATATCCCAATAGGCAAAACTATTTACCCCGTTTTTGTAGGCCTCGGTTACAGATTGGGGGCTCATAGCCAGCTCACCGCGATATCCGGTATAGAGCACGAATTCACAATCATGTTCCTTGCCCAGGGCGATGTATTCCGGGTCGATGCCTTCCTGGCATATGACGCTGTCCAGCCACCCTTCCTTGATCCAGTGGGCCACATCGAGCCCTTCGGCCATAGGGGTGCCGCCAAGCCAGACGCCCCGTTCACTGGGCCACACCCAGACGGAAAGATTGAGTGGGCGGCCGCGCTCTTGGGCGATTTCTTCGGTGAGCCCATGGACCTTTGCCAGATAACGATTCATGAGCTCCGCGCGCACGGCGTATAGTCGTGGGTCGTCCGGGGCCACTTCGCGGGCATCCGTATTGTATCGGGATTGAAACAGCTCCAGTACGGGGGCCTCATACTGGAGGGCATGGGGGCCGCGAACGAAGCATAGATTGATGCCATCCGCGTCTACCTGACCGAGTGCTTCTCGCATGAGGGCGATGGTGAAGTCCTGGGTTTCGTCAAAGGCATAACTGGCCTTGTCCAACACCGTGCCGTCGGCAAGGACCTGACGGCAGTGGGGGTATTGCTTAAAAAAGCCTTCACCACTGAGATCGAGAAAGCCCAGGTCGCCCAGGATACCCAGTCGAAACATGAGGTCAAATTCCATTCCCATTTGATGAGCGTGTTCCGCTGCTATTTTTTGAGGGACCGCTCCAGCCTCCGCAAAATCTCGCAGGGCACGGTGGGCCTGTTGTTCTCCCCGTATGTAGTCGTTGGGGCCCCAGTTTTCTGCGTGGGCGGAGCGACTGTGCTCGCCCAGAAACAGGGCACCGGGTACCTGGGTGGGGAAATTGGTCCGATCGCCATAGTTGGCCGCCCACAACACCTTGGCCACATCGGAGTGACGATAGGGCTCTATAAGATCCAACACATCCTCGGGGTTGGTGTACTCACCGAAGTGGAAGTAACTCACCCCGTCGATGGTGGAAACGAGATTGCGGGTCTTCGTCTGTGTGCGATCGGCAACCACCCGCGCGACCGATTCACTGTCCAGAGGCTCCAGTTTCACATAGGCGATGGCACAACCCCGCCCAAGAATCCCATTCATCTTGGCAAAGACCAGATCCCGGTCCGTCAGGTCGGCGACGTCATAGAAGAGTTCCCGCAGATAGGTTCCTTTCTGGGAATCGTTGCTGGCGGGGAGATCAATCCGCCTGTAAGCCCCATCACCACTTAATTTGACGCGGAGCGACGTGAGGCCATCGTAGGCGAATGTTGGCTGCCAGATGCCCAGCCAGATGCGGTGCCAGCCTGGGGCGTCTACGGGAAGCGTGACTGCCGGGGCGTCGGTGATGGAGGCGGCATATAATAGGGTTCCTTGAATCTCCTCCGATTCATAGGGAATGAGACGCCACGTGCCCTGGGCGGCGGGGCCCTTGGTCAGCGCCGAAGCGGGGAGGCAGGTGGAGAAATCAGTGAGGTAGCGGGGGGCCATGTCGGGGGCTGCGTATCCCCAACCGCAGCTAAGGACGCCGAGGAGAAGCAGTGTTGCGAGGGGGATGGAACGCAAGGGGCTGCTGATTCGGTGGCAGTCCGCCAGATCAAGATACTTCATAGCTATAAACCTTTCGAGAGGAAAGCACCACGTGAACGGGTGGGGTGGGTGTGCTGGAATGGGACAGTTCAAGGAACAATATCAGCATTCCCGGCATTGGTCAACTTCACAAAGAAGCACCGAAGAATGATGATTTGTTATGATGGCGATTCAAACGATTGCAGCGTGGGCGACACAAGGCCGTAGCGACGAGGACAAGCATTGCTAACCATAGGTATTAAAGAATTCCTGGTCATCGCGGGGATCGTCGCATTTATGATTTGGATTCGCATGTTTCGGGAGTCTATGGAAAAAACGACCTCGACCTTCATGCTGAAACTAAAAGGGCCCAAAAGCGGCGGGGGCGGCTTTGGCTGGCGGGGGCTGTTGTTGGCGTTTGTCGTGGGAATCGCCGCTTGCGCAGGACTTATCCTCTTAATCCTGCGTCTCTGGCAGTTCTATAGCAACTAGCCACCATTTTGTAGAGTTATTTCCAAAATGGAACGTAAAACTTACCTTTCGGTAGTTTTGTGCTTGGACGCAATATTGTCGATTGCCGCCAGATTGACTTACCGATCGGCAAAGGTTTGTCACGGCGGCAAACTATTGACACGCTCGCTGCACAACATTTTTACGCTCCGATCTCGTAAAACCTTTAGCTCTAACTGTTTGTGAGTGATATCACCCATTGCTCAGTTTTGGCCTCCTTTTTGCTCTATATGTTTACATGGGTAAGCGAAAGCAGCCCGCAATGTCAGGCTAAACATTTAATTATGTTGACGCTGCCACCAAGCCCGGGTTACGGTTGAGCATCCTGTCGATGCAAGGTCGGTAACCAACATTGTGGGTCGCTTTCTTTACCCCTTTTTTGTGCCTGTACTCAATCGCCAACGCGTTCATACCCACCCCGTTGTGAGTATTGTTCCCGATGGTGTAAAGAGTTTATATAGAAAATACTTGTCTTCTTAGATAGAAGTGCTTATACTCTTTATAAAACAAGTTGCGTCCAGCCTGCGCTGGGCGTGAAGTGTATCGACGTAGGTGCAGCGGGAATTGAAACCCCTAGTCTGGGTGTCGACGCTGCCGGGCCAACGAGGAGACTGTCGCTGATGCCGACGTATGCCTATACAGCGCGCGCGCAAAATGGTACAAAGAAGCAGGGGACATTAACGGCAGACTCGCGCCAGGCCGCCACGCAGATGCTCCAGCAAAAGGGCCTGATTGCGGACAAACTCTCTGAAAAGAGCGCCGGTTTCAGTTTCGGGGGTACGGCTGGTCCCAAGCTTAATAAGCGCGTCAAGACGTCCGAACTACTCGTGTTTACCCGCCAGCTCTCGACCATCGTAAGTGCCGGTCTGCCCCTCCTTCAGGGCTTGGATATTCTCGCCGATCAGACGGACGACCCCAATTTCGGTGCCGTTGTCGACGCTATCGCCCAAGAAGTGGAGTCGGGCGAGACGTTCTCCGATGCACTGCGTAAATTCCCCAAGGCCTTTCCCGATCTCTATGTAAGTATGGTTCGTTCCGGTGAGGCCAGTGGTGATCTGGATGGCGTTTTGCTCCAGCTCGCTGATTATCTGGAAGCTTCGGAAGAACTGAAACGCCGCATTAAATCGGCCATGACTTATCCGGTCGTCGCTTTCGGCATGATTATCCTCATCGCTGGCGGACTGATTGTGTTCGTCGTGCCCCAGTTTGCTGAAATTTTTGGCAGTTTCGGACGAGAATTACCTCTGCCGACCCAGATTCTGATTCATATCAGTAACTTCCTGCGTTCCTGGTTTGCCATTCCGGCAATGGCCGCGGCAGGTGCGTTAATTTTCTTCGGTGTACGCGCGTATGGCGCGACCGAGAGCGGCCGGTACAACCTGGATAAAATGCGACTTCGCATGCCCATTTTCGGGTCACTGCTTCGTAAGGTGGCCATCAGTCGTTTCACCCGTACCCTCAGCACACTGACGCGCAGTGGTGTGGCCATCCTTCAGGCTCTCGAAATTACCGAACGTACTGCAGGCAACGAAGTGTTCGCCAAAGCGGTTCGTGAAGCGGCCGACAGTGTCCGCAACGGTGATACCCTGGCCGACCCCCTCATGCGTAGCGAAGTCTTTCCCGCGATGGTTACACGTATGATTGGCGTTGGCGAGAAGACGGGTGCCTTGGAAATTATGTTGGCCAAAATTGCCGATTTCTACGATGCCGAGGTGAAAGCCATGGTAGACAGCCTGACCAGCCTTATCGAGCCCATTCTTATCGGCATGATGGGTGTGGTCGTGGGCGGTATCGTAATCGCCCTCTTCATGCCCATCCTTCAGCTTTCCTCGCTGGTCAGCTAGTTCCAGTATTCCATCTAGATAAATTTCATTGCCGACCCTTTTTGGTCGGCTTTTTTTGTGGGTGACCTAAGGGAACGTGGCTCCGGAATATAGCGCAGACACCCGTAAAACCGGTTGCTTCCGGTGGTAGTCTAAAAAGAGTGGTCCAACATTGACAGGACCCTATTCTGGAGACCAAAAGAATGAAGCGTAGTCTTATAACGTGTTGCAGCCTCGTACTCCTGGCAACCAGTACGTCCTTCGGTGACGAAATCAAGGGCGAATTGCCCCAAACGGCGGGCAAGCGGGTAGAGAACTTTCGTCTACTTGACCAGGCGGGTCAGTCGGTTGAACTCTATCGGACGGCCGAAGCACCGGCAGTCGTTCTCTTTACCCATGGTATCGGCTGCCCGGTGGTGCGCAGAAGTGTTCCGGAATTGAACCGATTGAAAGAGAAGTACGCCGCCCAAGGGGTGGTATTCTATCTAATCAATGCCAATACCCAGGATTCGCGGGCTGATTTGGCTGCCGAAGCCGATGAATTCGGACTGACCATACCCATCCTCAAAGACCCGACCCAGCGCATTGTCCATGCCATGGGCAGCACCCGGACGGCCGAAGCCCTGGTCTTGGACCCGAAGGATAAGTGGAAAATCCTGTATCGGGGTCCGATTGATGACCGTTTTGACTATGGAACCCAGAAGGATGTGGCCGATCATCGTTGGGTGGAAGAGGTGCTGGACGCCCAACTCGCCGGCACGACCATACTCCCCCGGGAAGAAATGACCAAGGGATGCCTGATTAGCTTTGCCGAGGACAAGCCCGTATCCTATGCCGCCGAAGTGGCACCGATACTGGCGGCCAAGTGCGTATCCTGCCATACGAAAGGCGGCGTCGCGCCCTTTGCCATGTCGGAATATAAGAAGGTGAAGGGGTGGTCGGATATGATTCGCGAGACCCTGCGCACCCACCGCATGCCCCCATGGCACGCCGACCCTGCCTATCATTCCTTTCACAATTCATTGGACCTGACCGCGGCGGAGCG
>CAXBPH010000076.1:0-27563 GCA_963977445.1 uncultured bacterium
CCAGGGGCCCCACATCATCAGTAACTCCTGGGGATGGGACAAGGATTATAAATCCCAAGAGTCCCTTCTCCGCGATGATCCGAATTTCTACCTCGAGATGAAAGATATGGAGCGGGCAATTCGGAGTGCCATTGCGCAGGGCGTAACCATTTTATTTTCCGCTGGCAATGGCGAGCAGTCTTTCCCGGCGTGCCTGCCGGATGTCATATCTGTCGGGGGAATGAGCGTCGAGCCCGATGGCCATCTTCGCCCATCGACTATGGCAGGTAGCTTCGAGAGTTTACTTTATCCCGGCCGCACGGTGCCCGATCTGTGCGGCATCGTGGGGGATGGCGGGCCCGTTCCCCAACGGGGACATATCATGTTGCCTGCGCCCAGGGGTTCTATCATTGAGGGGTCAAATTTACCACTTGGGCTAACCACGCGGGGGTGGGCCATTACGTCGGGTACATCTGCGGCAACACCCCAGGTAGCCGGCGTCGTGGCCCTGATGTTGAACGCTTGCCCCGACCTGAAGCCCCATGATATCAAGTCCATACTGTGCGAGACGGCCCGGGGACCTGCGTCGGGAAAAACGGGCAGCGGCCTGGTCGACGGGGAGCGGGCATGTATCCGCAGCCTCGAATTGGCGACCGCCTAAGCCTGGGACGTAGCATCCAGCAGGGCGATGGCATGGACGCTAATGGCTTCTTCCCGACCCTCCGGGCCAACACCTTCATTTGTCTTGGCTTTCACCGAAATGTCACCCAGGGGAATCTGAAGGGTGGACGCCAGTTGTTCCCGGATGGCGTCGAGGTGGGGGTTCAGTTTCGGACGCTGGGCAATAACGGTTGCGTCGATATTCACAATACGATAACCCAAGGCCGCTACGCGGGACCACGCTTCCGTTAAGAGCACGAGGCTGTCGGCTCCCTTGAAGGCGGGGTCCGTATCCGGGAAGAGCTGTCCAATATTTCCAAGGGCGACGGCACCCAACAACGCATCGGTAATCGCGTGGGCGAGGACATCCGCATCGGAATGACCCACCATACCTTTTTCATGGGGGATAGAGACCCCACCAAGTATGAGGGGGTGGCCGGCTTCGAGCCGATGGAGATCGTATCCTTGTCCTATGCGCATGATAAATTCTTCTCTATGATGGCTTCTGCGAAAACCAGATCCGTCGGGGTCGTGACTTTTAAATTGCTGGGCGCGCCGTGCACCAGCTTTACCGGGTGACCGAAACGCCGCACCAAAGTGGCGTCATCGGTGCCCTGAAAGCCTTTGGCGAGAGCGTCGGCATGGGCCGCCCGAATGATGTCCACCTGAAAGGTCTGGGGCGTCTGGCAGGACCAGACGGTCTTACGATCGGGGGTATCCTGCAAAAACGATTCGTCATCGCCGATCAACACGGTATCTATGGTGGGTAGGGCCACGGTGGCCGCCCCATAGGTCGCCGCCGCCGTGAAGGAGGCTTCGATGGCTTCTGCATTGACAAAGGGACGGGCCGCATCGTGAATGGCACAGAGCCGGGTTTCCGCGCTCAACGCGTCCAGGGCCTTACGCACACTGTCCTGGCGTTCCGCGCCCCCATCAACCAGGGTAATTCTATTGCCTGGAAAGGCCGTTGCGAGAAGGGTTTCGAAGGCGCCCCGATGTGAATCGGGTATGGCAATGATGGCGTTGTTGGCCAAATCGCAGGCGGCAAAGGCCGTCAAGGTGCGAATCAACATGGGTATCCCGCAGAGGGGGACCAAGGCCTTCGGTACGGCACATCCCAATCGCTCTCCGAGACCGCCCGCAGGTATGATTACCTGCCGGGTCACGACAATACGTTGTCGAATCGGGTGAAAATCATGCGACCGGCAGCGGTCTGAAGCACACTGGTAACGACAACCTGAACCAGCTTGCCCATGTGTACCCGGCCGCCGTCAACCACCACCATGGTGCCATCGTCGAGATATCCGACGCCCTGGCTGGCTTCTTTGCCCTCTTTAATAATCTTCACTTCCATTTGCTCATCCGGTAAGACGGCGGGCTTCAGCGCATTCGCGAGGTCGTTGATATTCATGACCACAACGCCTTCAATCTGGGCTACTTTATTGAGATTGAAATCGTTGGTAAGAATCTTTGCCTGAAATTTCTGGGCAAGCCGTACCAGTTTGCTGTCTACTTCACGCACGTCCTGGGGGTCATCTTCAATGACTTCGACAGCCACTTTCGAGGCTTCCCGTTGTAATTCTTTCAGAATATCTAAACCGCGACGACCTTTGGCGCGCCGCAACACGTCGGAAGAGTCCGCGATATGTTGAAGTTCATGCAATACAAAGCGGGGGACCAGCAGGGTGCCTTCAATAAAACCGCTGTCGCAGATGTCTGAAATACGGCCATCGATGATAACGCTGGTGTCGACCAGTTTCAGTGTGTTGGCGGTGACTTTGTTGCGTTCAACCGCTGAAAGGAGTGATTGCCACGCGGAGCCGAACTTCAACCCCAGGAAAATACCCATGAAACCGAAAATAAGAACAAAAGTAACACTGAGATAAATGCGAAAATTGAGCGTCGCTTCGGGAACCCACATGAGAAGCCAGGTAGCAACGCCATATCCAAATATGATGCCAATGACAATGGCGACCATGGCGGGGGCGAGTTTTTCATAAACGGCTTGCGTAATAAAACGGAGTAAGAGCGATACGACGAATCCTGCCCCACCGCCGAGAGCTGCCCCAAAGATATACCAGGGCATGGGACTGCGAATGGGCGCGGTCGGATAGGCCATTTCATGGGCATAGCCTCCCCAGATGACCCCCATAATGACACAGGCGAATATAAAAATAGACCGTATAAGTTTTTCTGACATATAAATACCTCAACGCGTAGTCCAGCGTATAAAACGGCCCCCAAGGCCCGCACCGTCCAATCTCCCGTAGATCGTTGACAATTCTATCATAATAAAAAGAATTTCGCTATGTCTCCAATCATCCAGGAGAAGAAATTTCCTTCACCACGGCAGTAACCAGCTGAGTCAATTTGGGCTCTGCTTTATTTGCGGTGGCGATTATTTTCTCAATATCTACGGGTTCCAGTGCATCGGGGAAACATTCGTCGGTGATAATTGAAAATCCGAGGACCTGTAAGCCAGCGTGTACCGCGACAATTACCTCGGGAACGGTACTCATGCCCACGGCATCTGCCCCGATGGTGCCCATCATCCGATATTCTGCCCGGGTTTCAAGGCATGGGCCCGTGCAGGCAAGATAAACACCACGTTGAGTCTTAATACCCATGGCCAGGGCTTTGGTTTCCGCTATTTCGAGAAGGGATTCCGTGTAGGGTTCGCACATATCGGGAAAACGGGGACCGAGGGCATCATCATTGGGGCCAATAAGGGGATTGTCCCCCATAAAATTGATGTGATCGGCGATAAGCATGATGTCGCCTGCCCGGAATTGCGTATTAAGACCACCCGCCGCATTGGAAACGACAAGGGTATGGACGCCCAGGGCTTTCGCCACGCGGACCGGAAAGGTCACTTCCTGCATGGAATAGCCTTCATAGACGTGGAACCGACCTGAAAGCGCGATTACCGGTACGTCGCCCAAATGTCCGAGAACGAGCTCTCCGGCGTGGGTATCGACGGTGGAAGTCGGGAAGTGGGGCAGGGTGCCATAGGGAATACGATGCGAGACAGTAATCCCATCGACCAACCCGCCCAGGCCCGTGCCTAGAATAATCGCGATTTTTGGTTTCAGGGAAGACTGATTGCGAATCGCCTCCGCAGCTTCTTCTACCTGTTGACTGAGAATGACCATGTTTACCTCACAATGTCACTGAGATTATATCGATTAATACCCGCATCAATAGAAAGTATTCACAAGAAAGGGGGGAGTCAGGACGTGCCCCCGCCCAGCCGCTCTAATACGTAAGACGGTTGGGTCTCCGCAATAAACAGCGTCTTTTCCCGGCTCTGCTCACCCGATCGGATTGCCACCAGCCGTCGACGCACTTTCAGAAACTTCGCTACAAAACGAATTAAGGCGTCGTTTGCTGCTCCGTCTACCGGTGGGGCCGTGAGCGCAATGCGGATTCGGCCGTCCGACTCCACAATCAATGCATCACGGGATGCCTTGGGTTGGACGCGAACCCGTATGACTACACCATCGCCCGTATCTTCTATGGCGGGCTTCGTCACACTACTCCGAGATTTCGGTCGGAACTTCGGCCTCGGGAGCTGTTTCTTCTATCGGCGTTTCCTTGATGGGCCCGGGCGCGTTTTCGAGCCACTGGCCCAATTTCTGAAAACGTTTCTGACGGGCTTCGATACTCCACGTTCCGTCCTGTGAGCGCTTCAGGAATGCAGCGATCTCTTCGCTCATGGATGCGGCCGAAGCTTCAAGATCGCGATGGGCTCCACCATTGGGTTCCTTGAGGATACTGTCGACCACGCCGAGGGCCTGCAATTCGGATGCGGATACCCGCAATGCCGATGCGGCCAATTCTTTTTTCTCTACGTCGCGCCAGAGAATCTCCGCGCAACGCTCGGGGGGGCAGATGACATATACGGCATTTTCAAACATGGCAATATGGTCACCGACTGCGATGGCCAAGGCACCACCACTGCCGCCTTCACTCAAGATTATGCACAATATGGGCGTCTTAATCTTGAAAGATTCCAGCAGATTGTAGGCAATGGCATAGCCCTGACCATGGGCTTCTGCTTCGATGCCCGGGTGGGCCGCCGGGGTATCCACGATCGTGATTATGGGGTGACCCAGGCGTTCCGCCATGCGAAATACCCGTAACGCCTTGCGATAGCCTTCGGGGTGGGCCATTCCAAAGTTACAACGCACCTTTTCATCCGTGTCCACCCCTTTTTGTTGTCCGACAACAAAAACGGTCTGGCCCTGGAAGCGTGCGATACCGGTAACCATGGCAGGATCATCACCCAAGGCACGATCGCCGTGGAGTTCCACAAAGTCGTCAAAGACTTCGGTTACGAAGTTGCGCATACGGGGACGCTGGGGATGACGGGCCAGTTGGACTCGTTCCCAGGAGGAAATGTTGGAGAATATGGCTTCCCGCTGTGCGTCCCGTTCTGCGACCAGTTCGGCACGTCGTTCGTCGGTCTCAGCAGCGGCTATCTGTTCTTCGATATCGAGAAGGGGTCGTTCAAATGGTAGAACGACATCGGCGGTTTTCTTTGAGCGTATTAATTGCAATTTACGATCACCCCAGCACGGGTAGGCTGTGCGACGACCATGGGGTACATGGGCCGAGCACGGCAGACTGAAAAGTAAGGAAAAAGGCTTCCATTGCCAACGTTCCATCCCTCATAGGAGAGAGGACTGGCGACGGAGTGCCATAGGGTCAAACAAACGTGTCAAGAGTCTATCAAGCAAAGGTGACCCTGAACAAGCCCCGCCATTATAACACGAATTCCCAGCAGACTTGGAGTCACTTGCCATGCGCTCTGATAAGAAGACGGAGGACACAAAAAAACCTCGGACGGGGGTTGAGTTACCCTTCCGAGGCATTCAGGCTGACGATGCTTCTGCCGACTTATACCGTTTCCAGTACCTCGCCGAAATACTCATAGTAACACTCGGCATGCCAACACTCACCTTCAAGGTCTACGGCTTCGCCAAATTCGAAGTCGACGTCTTCAATGTGTTCATTACATAATGTGCACTGTTTCATGGATACAATCACCTCCTTTTCGCGGTTAATTTTAGTGTGCGCAGTGCGCGCAAACTTGTCCGGCTTATACCACGAAAATTTCGGTGTGTCAAGAAAAAATAGTCGAATTAGAATTTTTTTCTGTTTTTAAGTGTGACTAAAACGTTATGTTTGCGTCATATGTTTTGTAAGTAACTGCAATATAACATCTTGCGTTTAGCAAAAAACAACCTGCTTCCTCATGGTATTTTGGGGAATTTGGGGAGAAAATCTGCAAAAACGTCGCAAATTTCATCCCGAATACCCCGTATTGTAGCCTGTAATAGACGCACTCAGAAATCGGTTCAGGGGAAGGAAATCGTCGCGATTACAGGAAAATGATCGGATGGATAGTGCCCATTTTCGCCTTTATCATGGATGGTGCAGTCGCTGACCGTCACTTTGTCGGACACCATAATCCAGTCAATCCGGCGATCACTCGTTGGTACTTCAAATCCATTCCACGTATTGGCTGGGCCCTGGCGCTTGGAGGCATTATCCCAGGCATCATGAAATCCCCCTTCGATGAGTGCGGTCCAAGGGAGGCTGTCGCCGCCGAGGGCGTTGAAATCGCCCGTGAGAATTACTGGTAGGGACTCTGATTTAAGGATGGTAGCGAGGAGTTTTGCACTTTCCTCCCGGGCCACCTGACCTTTGTGGTCAAAATGTGTGTTATAGAAGACGAAGGGAACCTTTTCTTGTATATGAAAAAACTTGACCCGTGTCGCAATACGGGGCAAACTGGAGTCCCAGGATTTTGATCCGGGCAATTCGGGGCTTTCAGAGAGCCAGTGATGACTGGTCTCAATCGGCAAGAGAGCCGATTTCCGATAGAACACGGCCGTCATTTCACCCGTGCCATCTTCCTGTCTCCCGAGTCCTATCCATCCATATTCAGGCAGTGCCTCGGCAATGTATGCTGCCTGGAAGTCGAGGCACTCCTGGGTTCCGAGAATATCGGGAGCGGCCTCCCGAATTGTCTTTACCAGGAGCGCTTTTCGGTGCTCCCAATCGTTGTCGCCGTCCTGCGCTGAGCCATATCGGACGTTGAAGGACATAATTTTACATTCCACGGCGTACAGGTCTGTGCTGAGTAGTGTGGCGAGGATAAGGACGACAAGATATAACGGTTTCATGGGGGACCTCACAGGTGGTTACGGTACGATTCATGTGCTGACAGGAAAGGGGCGGTAGCCCGCAGGTGGATTCAATACAGCTTATGCTGGCAGAATGCGTGACGGAAGTGCAACCGTTGTGCCGGTAGAGCCGAGCACAATTTGCTCAGGAGTTTTCATGGTCGAACCGAAAAATCATCCGATACACCTGGTCGCTGTGGCTGGAAGTGTCCGCCGTGACGGGTATACCCGTCAGTTTTTGGATATATTGCTTGGGGTATTGGGGGAATATCCCGACGTTACGTTGGATTGTATTGACCCCACGGATTATTCTCTCGCCTTTCCTGGACAACCGGAAGCCGTTGCCCTGCAGGAAGCGTTGATGGAACGGTGTCGTCACGCGGATGGGTTTATTCTGTCTACTCCCGAATACCATGGCAGCTATAGCAGTGTTTTGAAGGTGCTAATCGACAATATGGGGTACCCGTCCATAATGGAGGGGAAACCCGTTTCGCTGCTTGGTATCGCGGCCGGACGTCTGGGTGCCATAAAATCGCTGGAGCATCTGCGAAGCGTCAGCTCCCATCTGGGCGCGGTTGTGCTGCCCTATCCTGTTTCGGTATCGGAGGCCCATACCAAACTTGATGAAAACGGAAAATGTGTAGACAAAGACCTGAATGAACTGATCCACAAATGCGCAGAACAGTTGGTTCGCTATACCCGCAATCATGTTTCCCGACGTGGTGGGTCCTCGGAAGTGGTGGGCTGAGCGGCATTGTCCGCGGGAGACACGTCTTGAGCGTGTGGAAGATCTTCACTGCTCATGTCGGTCAGAATTTTTTGGGTAAATCCAAGCTTGATGAACGACCCATCAGGATTGTCCCAGATATACCAGGAAATCAGGGTGGGGGAGGTATATCCTTCAACGCCTTCACTATAGGTAGATTCCTGACGACTGGGATCCATGCCGAGGAAATCCACCACATCCTGGTAGGGGGTATCGTAGAGTAGTTGGTCGTATATTTCCTGGGTCACGATAGTGCGAGGTGGTGGCTGCAGGGGGTCAATGACTTCCTCAGGCGGCGGCGGCGGCTCCTGCGTACACCCAGCGATGGACGCGAGCGCTACCAGTATCAGACCACAACACAACTCGTTGTAGCCCCGGCGTTTGGTGCCGGACATGATACCCCTCTTCAAGAGAATGCGTGTGTTCATTGATTATACCCCGTCCAGTTCAACACGATTTCTACCAAGTTCTTTGGCGCGGTAGAGCGCCTGATCGGCCGCGTTAACAATCTCGCCCGGTGCGTTGCGGGTCTGGTCGAATTGGGCAACACCGATGCTTGTGGTTACGGAAAGCTCCTGCTCATCCGCACCCTGAAATCGGTGCTGCCGTATTTGGCGACATAGTTTGTTTGCCAGAAGTGCCGCTTCCTGAAGCGCAGTCTCCGGCAGAATAACCGTCATTTCTTCTCCACCGTAGCGGCAGCAAATGTCCGAATCACGGGTGTTTTTCTCCAGGAGTCGGGCAAATTGCTGGAGCACGAGGTCGCCTGTCTGGTGACCATGGGTATCGTTAAACTTTTTAAAATGGTCGATATCGAAAAGCATGATAGAGAATACGCGGTCATAGCGGGTGGCTGCCGCGAATTCTTCTTCCAGGCGGAGATCAAAATAGCGCCTTACGAAGAGCCCCGTAAGCCCATCTGTCACGGCCAGGGCATAAAGTTTTGCATTGTGAATTGCGATGGCAATCTGAGAGCCCATCTGTCGGAAAAGGACCTGATCATCTTCCCGAAAGGTCACGCCGTCCTCCGGCCCTTCGAGTACGAGAATGCCCAGTGGTTGGTTTTTGGCAATCAAGGGGATAACGGCTTCCGACTGATCGCCAGAATTTCTCAGCACCACTTGCCGGTCGCGCAGGGTTTTTTCGAATCGCGTGCCCCGTGCCGGCACGGCGTCTTCTTCGAGTCGCTGCCGGTCAATGAGATCTTTGCCGTACTTTGCAACAAGAGGCTGGAGGAATTCACCGTCTTTACTGAGCTCATAGAGCGTCAGACGCCGCACATTGAGGGCCCCCTGAACGACGTTGGCGATAATTGGCAACGCTTCATGAAGCTCCAGGGTTTCGGTGATGGCAAGTCCTATTTCACGCAAGGTCGACAAATGGTCAACCTGACGTACCAGTTGCATGTTTCTGCGGTACAGTACATCGAAATCACCAACCCGTTCTGATTTTTCGTGATCCAATGTGTGCTCCTTCTTCCTCTGAGGGCATCATAGCACGCCTTTCGGGGGATGTAAAAATGATATTTTTCGTGTGGTCACGAACGGGGAAGTGGATGGGGCGCCAGTTATCCCATTGGATTCAGATGATGCAAATTCGCGAAAGTTGTGTATACTAATTAACGGGATGTGGCGCGGATAGAAGTAACTTGGCAGAGATTCTTACGTTGACCCTCATCAATTTTGTTCAGAATTTATCTTTTCTGGCCGCACTGAGTGTGGTCTCAGGCTTTATCGGGCACCGATGGCCACATCGGATCGGTGAAGTGTGCCAGGGCCTTCTTTTTGGGGCCGTGGCCGTCATTGGCATGTTGAATCCCATGGAGTTAGCGCCGGGGCTTTTTTTTGATGGCCGCTCCGTCGTTATCAGCCTGTGCGCGCTCTACTTTGGTCCCCTATCCACGATAGTCGCGGTGGTGATGGCCGCCGGATGCCGCATTATGCAGGGAGGGATCGGCACCTATAGTGGTGTTGCCGTCGTCATCAGCTCCGCCCTCATTGGGTTGATTTTTCACTATCGGCCCCGGTCTACACGCTACATCGGGTCGGTTGAATTGGTCGGGTTCGGGGCCTGTGTTCATATAAGCATGCTATTGATCATGCTGACGTTGCCTGCCGGGATCGGGTGGTATGTGTTGCGCCAGGTAGGACTTCATGTTGCGCTGACCTTTCCCATTGCCACGGTTATTATCGGGAAAATACTCTCTGATCAAGAGCTCAGGCGGCACCATTTCGAGGAGCTTCAGGAAAGTAACAATCGTTTTCGGGCGACTCTTTACGCGATTGGTGATGGGGCAATTACGATAGACCGTGGCGGTACAATCCGTTGGATGAATTCCAATGCAGAGAAACTGACGGGGTGGTTCGAGTCGGAGGCACGCATTGCCGGATTGGAGTCGGTATACCGACTGCTCGACGAGAATTCGCACGGGGACGTAAAAAGTCCGCTTGAACGGGTCCTCGATATTGAATCCCCCGGGGCAGCGGAAGGGGACTATCTACTACGCGCCCGTGACGGTTCCGAGCACCCCATTTCGGAGAGCATTGCGCCAATTCTTGATGACGCAGGCAACATTTGGGGTGTCATTCTGGTTTTTCGTGATCAGTCCTTTGCCCGGAAGTCAGAACGGGAAGCACGGGAGAATCAGCGGCGACTTCAAATGTCCCTCGAAGCGGCGAAAGTGGGCACTTGGGAGATTGATTTTACCACGAGAACAGCGAACCGCTCATTGCAGCATGACCAGATATTCGGATATCCAGAGGGCGTGAAAGATTGGGACTTTGCACGTTTCCTGGGCCATGTCCATCCAGATGACAAGGAAGTCGTTCGAGAATCGTTCGTCAGGAGTCTTAAAACAGGTGAGGATTGGCGATTGGAGTGTCGCATCATCTGGGTAGATGCTTCTGTTCACCATATTTGGGGTCGCGGTGGTTTGATTGTCGATGACGACGACGTTCCTTCCCACATGATCGGTCTGGTAGGAGACTCAACCGAGCGTTATCACCAGGATGCTCGAATACGTCAACAAAAGGCGTTGCTTGACATCGCCAGTCGAATCGGTCGCATTGGCGGCTGGAGTATTGATCTGCCCAACATGCGATTGGAGTGGTCTGAGCCCGTCTGTACCATTCTCGGTGAAGCGCCCGGTACGGATGGGACGTTGGAACGGGCTCTCAGTTATATGCCTCCGAACTTTCGAGAGGAACTTGATCTGGAATTTAAACGGTGTGTTGAGGAAGGGATGCCTTTCGACTTTGAAAATGAGCTAGAAAATGCGATTGGAGAAAAAGTCTGGGTCCGCATTATCGGCGAGGCGGAACGGGATGACACAGACACCATAGTACGTATACGAGGTGCCTTGCAGGACGTGACGGAGCGAAAACGTTTTGAGAGCAGCTTGAGCGAAAGTGAGAAGCGGTTCCGCCAGCTTGCCGATGCGATGCCCCTGATCGTGTGGACAGCCGGTGCCGATGGCAACGTGGACTATGCCAATCGGGCGCTCCTTGCTTACGCCGGCATGTCGCTCGACGAGCCGGCGGTGGACGGCTGGTTGTCCTTTTTGCACCCGGATGATGTTGAGAGGAGTCTTTCTGTATGGATGGAAGCGGTTCGCACTGAATCCACCTATTCGAACGAGTTTCGGCTTAGAAATAATGAGGGCGTTTACCGATGGCATGTGGCCAAAGGTATACCGATTCGCGACGAAATGGGGCACATTACAAAATGGTATGGCACCGTTACAGATATCCATGATAGTCGCTTGATTGAGGAAAAATTGAGGCTTCTTGCAGCGCGTCTTACCAGCACCTTGGAAAGCATTACAGATGCCTTCTTTATGGTAGATAAACAATGGTGTTTCCTGTATTTAAACCCAAAGGCGGCCCATTTCCTGAATAGAAATGCAGACGAGTTGGTCGGAAAGAACCTCTGGGAAGAATTTCCTGATGTGGTGGGCACCCAATCGGAGACGGAGTATCGTCGGGCACTGACCGAGCAAATTGCGGTAGAATTTGAAACCTACTACGACCCCATCGAGATATGGTTTGAAGTCCGTGCTTTTCCGTCCGAAGGAGGGCTGGCGGTTTACTGTCGCGACATAACGGAGAAAAAACGTAGTGAAGAAACGCAGTCGTCCCTGGAGGACCAGCTGCGGCAGTCTCAGAAAATGGAAGCGGTGGGTCGCCTCGCCGGCGGCGTCGCCCATGACTTTAACAACATGTTGAGCGTGATTTTGGGCTATTCCGACATCTTGCTTTCCAATAGCGATTTTCCCGAAGTGATGAGAGATGACTTGATCGCTATCCACTCGGCCGCAGAGCGATCGGCCTCCCTTACCAATCAGTTGCTCGCCTATGCCCGAAAACAGCCTATCGCTCCGAAACTTCTTGATTTGAATGAGACCGTACCCGAGATGTTGAAGTTGATGCGGCGGGTTGTTGGAGAAGATATAGGGCTACTGTGGGCACCCTGTGAGTCCTTGTGGACGGTCAGTATCGATCCCAGCCAGTTGGATCAGATTCTGGCCAATCTTATCGTCAATGCGCGGGATGTTTTGGATAGCTCGGGCAATATCATCATTGAAACGGAAAACGTACGTTTCGACACGGAATATTGCGAGTCCCATCCAGACACGTTACCCGGCGAATTCGCCATGCTCGTGGTAAGCGATAACGGCCGGGGTATGGATCGGGGTACGCTGGCCATGGTCTTTGAACCATTCTTTACGACCAAGGCGCAGGGTGAAGGCACGGGACTCGGTTTGGCTACGGTATACGGAATTGTGAAGCAGAATAACGGATTTATCAATGTCTATAGTGAGCCTGGAAGCGGTACAACCTTTCGGATTTACCTGCCCCGTCATGAGCTATCAGAGCAAGGAGCGGCACCCCTTAAGCGTCTGGAGAACGAAGCCATTCACTCTGAGACGGTGTTGCTGCTCGAAGATGAAGGTGCTTTGCTGGCACTCGGTGTCCGCCTTTTGGAAAAGCTGGGATACAAAGTGCTTTCGGCGTCTACGCCCGGCGAAGCCTTGGCCATCGCCGAGGAATACCAGGGAGAAATCAATCTCCTGATTACCGATGTTATTATGCCCAAGATGAGTGGGGGAGAAGTGGCCGCCGAGGTCCGTAAGCTACGACCTGATATAGCCATCCTATACGTTTCCGGCTACACGGCAGATGTGATCGCCGACCATGGGGTGCTTGACGACCACGTACATTTTCTCTCCAAACCATTTCAAGTGCGTTCGCTTGCGCAAAAGATTCGAGAGGTCCTCGGAGATTCGCCATCGGAGTCTACCCACTGAGATATCAGAAGTGGAAATAACGACCCTACCCGGTGCGCAGTCAAATCCCCTCTGATGTTGCCCTGTCGCTGGCTGCTGTCAGCTTGTATTAGCTACAGGCGATTGGAGCAAATGATTGTTGCTTCATTTCGCAGAGAGAGGCCAATACGTTCCGCGCACCAGCAAAGGGTCTGCGGCCATGCATGACGATGGTGTTATCGATGAGCGCGACATCACCTGCAATCCACTCCGCATCGAAGGACAACTCTTCAGACAGGGCGACCGCACGAAGTACGGCATTCGAATCCAGGTTGGAGCCGTCTCCATGTCGAATAGCGCATGACGGGTCATTACGGCTGTCTTTCCAGCCACCATAGGCTGCGATGAGTTGATTGAAGAATGTATGTCGTCCCGGTGCGACTTCCATAACGGCCGGTAGCTGGGGTGTGGTTGCCCGTAGTGCATCATCCCCAAGCCATTCAAAGGCATAGTTCAATTCGGTGAGCCGGGCTTCAGCGTCGTCTTTACATACTACACCCAGGGTACTCCGCCAACTGCGGCCCGTAGACGAGTTCGGATCATTTTCCACAGGCATGACGTAGCTATACTGTAATCCTTTTTTTGTACAATCGCGAACGAAGTCGGGGCACTCATCAATCAGACGGTTATAAAGCCAGTCAGAGCGACAGAAGGGTGTGGCGCCGCCACGATCAGCGGGTTTCTCACAGAAGAACATGAGCCACTTGGGATAGTGCGGTGTTTGCGCCATTTCATGATGGAACAAGATGTCTTCCCCGGGAGGGGACTCATTCGCGGTAACAACCCGTTCTGTTTTGCTAGTTCGCACCGCGCTGGAAAGGGATTTCTCGTAGGGGAAATTTTCCAGTGCCAGGCCAGCGATGAAGGTATCAAAATCTTCCGCGTTACGGAGGGGAAAATCCCGAAAAAGTACGGCCCCATGATCGGTCGCTTGAGCAAGCAGTTCATCCCGCCGTTCTGCAACCCAGTCCGCTGCTTGTTTCGCCGAGCCCTGTGGACTCTGGCAACGATACACAAAGGGAAATACGTTCCCGTCCCGCTCCTGTTGTCTGGCGATCATGGCGGCCAGTACGTCAAAAGAAGTGGCTTCGTCTCCGTTCATCGTGCTCTCCCACGTTACTACGCAGCGCATCTACGACGAGCTCACCTGCTCAGGGAACAGCCTCCCCCCGTGCGGCTTCAAGCAGTTCATACCACTGCTGTCGTGAAAGGACCACGTCATCCGCCGGAACACTATCACGAATACGTTGTTCATTGAGGGTGCCGATAATCGGTTGAATCCCAATTGGGTGACGGAGCAGCCAAGCCAGCGCTATTGCGTCGTCGGAAGTTTTAAACTTTTTGGCCAATGCGGCGATTTGAATTGCCAGCGTATGGCTGAGTCCGGCACCTGTCGGATCCTTGCCGAAGACCTTGCCACCGGCTGTAGGCGACCAGGCCTGAATCATTATGGCGTGCAGTCGACAAAAGTCGAGGAGGCCGTCATTACTCGCGTAATCGCAGCCGGTCATATTGGCCAGAACGCCACCGCTTATGAGACTGTGATGGCGTAGGCTGAGTTCAAGTTGATTGAGCACAATAGGCTGGCGCACATGTTTTTGCAGTAAGGCAATCTGGTCCGTCGTATGGTTGCTCACCCCGAGATGAAGAAACTTCCCGGCCTGATGGAGCTTATCCAATGCGGCAGCCACCTCTTCATACTCCACGAGTAGATCGGGTCGATGGAGGGTGAGAATTTCAACCCGATCGGTGCCCAGTCGGCCTAGACTTCCCTCGACGGACTTAGTAATATGATCCGCGCTGAAATCGTAGCGTCCTGGAGGACCGAAATCAGGATCAGAGCCGATGATAATGCCGCATTTCTCCTGGAGGACCAGTTGGTCCCGGAGGGATGAATTGTTCTTGAGGGCATAGCCGACCACCTCATCTGATTTACCCAAGGTGTAAATATCGGCCAGGTCGATGTGGTTTATGCCACACTCCACTGCGGTGGTCAGAAGTCGCAGGGCCCGTTGCTTCAACGCATCGGTCGGGGGCGTTTTATCCCAGGTGCCGCCCATGTGCCAGGTACCATAGGCCAATCGTGATATTTTCAGGTCTGTGTTTGGAAGGGTATAGCTATTCATACAATCCAATCGTTACGACCGTCCTGTGCCGATAGGAGTACACTGCCTTGAGACCCCGTCTATCGACGTTCCGGTCTACAGGCACTATAGCCCTCGATAGCGCTTTTTTCAACCTGGTTTGATGGGGAAAGAACCTTGTATGTATCACGGAATGTCGCGGGATTTTGAGTGGCCCCAGCGAGGGAAAAGGTTTCGATACAAAGAAATTCGACATTCAGTTGGTTTTGGCGTATCATTTGTATCCTTTTACTTTTGTAGGCCCCTGATCCAAAAAAAACTGGGAGGGTTTGTAATGCCCGCTATACAACGCGCCATATTGAGCTGTTATGACAAGACCGGTATCGTCGACCTGGCCTCTCTTCTGATCGAATTCGGAGTGGAGATCATCAGCACGTCCGGCACGTTGCGCGTCTTACGTGATGCGGGTATTGAAGCCACCAGCATCGAAGATTTTACCGGGGTACCCGAGCTGATGGGAGGCCGTGTCAAATCGTTGCACCCCAAAGTTCATGCGGGGCTCCTTGGCCTGCGGGACAACAAGCTCCACTCCGAGCAAATGCAATCCTATGAGATGGAGTGGGTCGATATGCTGGTGGTGAACATGCAGCCCCTGAGTTCGCTCATCGCCCAGCCCGGCATCACCACCGAAGAAGTATTCAATCAGACGGATATTGGCGGTGTGGCCATGCTGCGGTCAGTGGCGAAGAATTTTCGCTATGTGACCTGCGTGGTCAAGCCCGAGCGTTACGCCTCGGTGATGCATGAATTACGTGCCCACGATGGTGAAATGACCTTCGCTACCCGGTATCGTCTAGCCCAGGAGGCATTCACCCTCACGGCAGATTACGATCGGTCTATCGCCGACTTCCTCCGGGAAACGGAACCGCCCGTCGCCTGATGTACCGTGATTCAACGATGAAGTCCCTTTCATGGCTTCGTTCTTTGGGTGAGGTGCCTTGGTGTGGGTTCCTTTTTGGAGCGCTACAGCGTTTCACCAATGAATGTCGACCATCCATCTAAAATCGATGCAATCCAATTATTTAAGGAATGAGAATGAATATTCTGGTACTGGGCGGTGGTGGACGGGAGCATGCAATGGCCTGGAAGGCTGCCCAAAGCCCGAAGGCGACCCATATCTATTGTGCCCCTGGTAACCCGGGCATGGCCGGTCTGGACAAGGCCACGTGTCTCGCGGTCGATGCCGAAGATTTTGATGCCGTCATCGCCTTGGTTAAGGAAAAGAACATTCAAATGGTCCTTGTTGGACCAGAAGCCCCACTCGCCGCCGGTATCGTAGATGCGCTGGAGGGCACGGGTGCCATGGTATTTGGCCCTTGTAAGGCCGCTGCCCGTCTGGAGGCGAGCAAGGCCTTTGCCAAGGAATTCATGGCCCGCCACGAGATCCCTACCGCTCCCTACCAGGCCTTCACCGATGCGGGCAAAGCCCGTGCCTATGTGGAAGCACTGGGGGCCCCCCTGGTGATTAAGGCGGATGGCCTTGCTGCCGGCAAAGGTGTAACGGTCGCAATGGACAAAGAAACAGCGCTCCAGGCCATTGATGATGCCATGGTAACGGGTGTTTTCGGGGACGCGGGAAGCAGCATTATTATCGAGGGCTTTCTGGACGGCGAAGAAGCTTCCATACTTGCCTTTTGTGATGGCAAGACGGTCGTCCCGATGGCATCGAGCCAGGACCACAAGGCCGCCCTGGATGGCGATCTCGGACCCAATACGGGCGGCATGGGGGCCTATTCACCGGCCCCCGTCGTTACCGACGCGATGATGGCCGCAATTCAGCGGACCGTGCTGGAGCCCTGCGTAGCCGGTATGGTAGCCGATGGCACACCCTACATCGGGGTGCTCTATGCGGGTCTCATGATTACCAAAGACGGCCCCAAAGTCGTGGAATTCAATTGTCGTTTTGGCGATCCGGAAACCCAGGTGGTGTTGCCACGGTTGACGACCGACCTTGTAGACGTGGTTACGGCCTGCTGCACGGGTACACTGGACGAAATCGCTCTTGAATATACCACCGACGTCTGTGCAACGGTTGTCATGGCGAGTGAGGGGTACCCCGGCAATTATCCGAAGGGCAAGGCCATTACCGGCATTACTGACGCAGAAGCAGACGGAAGCGCGCTGGTGTTCCATGCAGGCACCCGGCTAGAAGACGATACCCTGGTTACGAGTGGGGGACGGGTACTAACGGTGACCGCCCTCGGCGCAAGCATGGGGGAGACGTTAGCGCGGGCCTATGCCGGGGTGGAGAAAATCCATTTTGACGGAGCCCAATTCCGAAAGGATATTGGACAAAAAGCGTTTCGCCATTTATAAGATTCGGGCGTCTCTGGACGTCGAGTAAAAATGGAAACACCCCCTTGACACATGGGACGTCAGGGGGTGTCCTTCTGAAAGGGGCTTTCAGAAACTGGATTCGGTCTGGGTGTTGAGGTCTTTGGCATGAAGCCGTTTGTCCTCGTAGCTCTTCGCCTTTAACAGGCCTTGCATTGCTTCACCCAGAATATGGTCGGCGCCCTTCGCAGCACCATTGCGACAGGAGACAATTCCGAAGCGCAAATTGGCCTGTGTGGGACAACAGGGGTCATTGAAGGTAATGGTACTGATCTCGTTATTAATCTTCTGCGCGTACTGCACGGCTTCTTCGATTAAGGCGTGGGGGAGTACTGCGGCAAAAAGCGCGCCATCGTAGCGAGCGAGAATATCGTAATTGCGGGAGCTGTTGCGCATCGCCATGGCGACCTCAACCAGGATATCATCGAGGGCAGCCGTACCCACTTCAGCATCGAGGGCCTTCGTATCATCCACATCAAGCATGAGACAGGAGACGGGATAATCGTAGCGGTGGGCTTTTTCCACTTCTTCCTGAAGTCGCTCCAACAGGAATCGGCTGTTTCGCAAACCGGTAAGCTGATCGGTGTATGCTGAATCCATCATATCATCCGTTGCAGGAATTTCGTCTCGGGATTGAATTGTTCTCATCAGGGCCTCTATCCGTATCATCACGACAGGCAAATTGAATGGTTTTGCGATAAAATCACACGCACCTAAATTATACCCGCGAATCACGTTTTCTGCATCACTGTGGGCCGTGACAAAAATAACTGGCAAGCTGGCTGTAGCCGGGTCTGCCTTTAATTGTTGACAAACCGCGTAGCCGTCCATATCCGGGAGCTCAACATCGAGCAAAAGAACATCCACCTTGCCCTTACGGCAAAGATCCAACGCTTCTTGTCCCGTATATGCAGAAAGAGCATGGTAATTGCTCAGGCGTAAGCCCATACAAAGCAGGTCATTCTCATCCACGCTATCGTCCGCGACACATACAGTGAATTGTTCCACGTCAATCCCCCAGGTCCGGTTTCATAGATGTACTCCCTCTGTATAGGCTAATCGACGCAAGTTTACCTGATTTACAAGAATTTCGCAAGCCTAGCACCACCATTTCGGGGCCTGTTTGTGTCACATTGGGGAAGTTACATACAATCAGTTCCGTCGGGAGCCCACGTAGATGGCTTTCCCAAGAGAGGTAATAGCAATACGATGAACAACGCATTTGGACGTACACGGGAGCGGCGCCGGGCTACCATCAACATTACTTCCCTGATCGATGTAATGTTTCTCCTGCTTATTTTCTTTATGGTGTCTTCCGTTTTTCGAGATACCATCGGGTTGGACATCACGTTGCCTACGGCAAGTACGGCAGAAAATCAGCAGGAAGCCCCCCACGACATCTTTATTACCAGTGAAGGGAATATCACCTTTGGCAAACAGGAGGGGTTATCTCTTGAGGAGCTGGAGGGGGCTATACGGGCGCTGGTGGCCGAAGAACCAGATGCCCGCATGGCACTGACCGCCGACGCCAAATCTTCCTATGAAGATTTTGTGGCTGTGATAGACATCGCCCGAAAAGCCGGGGGAGAAAAATTGGTCATTCACACGAAAAACAAGGCGGACGGGGCACCGTGATTTCTGTGGGATCCATTGCGGGATAGGCCGGCTATTTGTTTTCCATGGGATCGAGGGAAATACTGGAGCGCTTGGGAGGGGGAGCAGCTTCTTCCGTGCGTTTCTGAGGGCCCAGTTTCTCCAAGGCTTCCAATTGGGATGGGGACTTCTTGCTCTTACTTTTACCTTTTCCGTTCACCGTGGACGTAGAAGTCTCCGGGATCACCTTTTTCGCTTCTTTTGGCATTTCGGATAGGGGGGTAAGTTGTACAGACTGCGAAGTTGCCCGTGGCCGTTCCACTTCCAGCTCTTTCTCAACGTCGGCGGCTTGAGAGTCCTTGTCAGAGGCCCCGGCTGCTTCCAGTGTGACCAATTCAACCCTGGGACGGGATCGGGCGGCTTCCTCCTCGAGTTCCCGTGCTGCGGCATCTGAGGGGGTGTCGTAGGGGGACAAGGGGTCATCTTCCAGCGCATCGAGAAAGTCCGAAACGCTCCAATCGGTCTTGTTGGCGCGACGATTGAGACGATCACGGACAATGGACACATCCGGGGAGTCTGGAAAGTCTTGTATGAATCGGGCCAACTGGTAATCGGCCTTCTCGGGCTGTGAAAGGTCGTCGTCATAAATCCGGCAGAGTTGATTTGCCGCTTCCAACGCATCATCCGCCCGCTTTGCCCGTTTACGTGCGCGCAAGTACCACGCTTCCGCGTCAACCAGATTCCCCAGCGCATGTTGGACCCGAGCGGCCCGGCTCAGCACCTCGAAATTGCGGGGGTAGATACGGGCGAGAACAAGATATTCCTGGAGGGCGCCTTCATAGTCACCCGCACGCTCGAGGGCTTCCACGGGGCCAAATCGGGGATGATCCAGGGCGGAATCTTCGCCCGGGGCAATAATATCGACCACCAGACGAGAAATGAGGGAAATGAAGACATGGGCGTAGAGAGAGAAGCCCGCGATGCTTAATCCAAGGATGGCGGCGATGTAGAGGAGAACCTGACCGCCCAGGGCCTCCTTCAGCACTATGGTCTCGATCCAGAACACGAGGCCAACAAAAACACTGGTCGCCATTTCCAGAGCGAGGGTGCTTTCTTCGTAATAAAGAAAGCGCCTGCGTAGTAGAAAAATCGCCCAGCCAAAGAACGGCACGAGCAACAAATATCCGACGACTTGAACTAGAAGCAATGTGCGAATAAGTCCATAGGTTGCAACACTCCTCACGTTTCCATGTAAACGATAACGTGATAAAGGCGTAAAAGTCCAACTTTTCTACTCTTTTTTTCGGGGCCACAGGAAATAAATTGTCCGAAATCCGGGTTTTATAAGGCATTGGAGCGCCGAAAAATTGACTTCGATTGAGCGTGGTCGCTATGATCCCGGTGTGGTTGCGTTGGCAGGGATTCGCCCAATTGTTTCTCGTAGTACCGTCAACGCCCGGGTTGACCGTTCCGAACAACCTTTCATGTTCGTCCACTGGCGAACGGTACAGGCCTAAATGACAGGCCGAGACCTGCTTTACTATTGCGTTCTCTTCCCGAACATAATAAGGGTACCTGATATGAAGTTCACGATCATTGGTGGCGGTAGTTCCTATACCCCTGAACTCCTTGACGGGTTGTTTTCACGCCTTGATTCAATTCCCGTTTCTGAAGTGTGGATGATGGATCTTGATGAAGGTCGGCTCCAGATTAATGCCGATTTTGCCCGCCGCATGGCCGAGCGTCACGGAAATCCCTTCTCGGTGCATACGACCACCGACATGCGCGAGGCCGTCACGGGTGCCAAATATGTAATCACCCAGATTCGTGTTGGCCAGATGCAGGCCCGTATCGAAGACGAACGACTGGGGCTTCGTCACAATATCATCGGCCAGGAAACAACGGGGGTAGGTGGCTTTGCCTGTGCGCTCCGCACGATTCCCCGCATCCTCGATGTGGCCCACGCGATGGAAGAACTGGCCCCCGATGGCTATCTGCTGAACTTTACCAACCCGGCCGGTATCGTGACCGAAGCGGTGCTGAAGCACAGCTCAATTAAGAGTGTGGGCCTGTGCAACGTTCCCATCGGCATGATAATGGAAACCATCAAGTATTTTGGTGGAGAAGTTTCCGATATCGAGCTGGACTATGTGGGATTGAACCACCTTTCATGGGTCCGTAAATTCTCGAAGTCCGGCGAGGACATCACCCCAGGCGTGCTCGAGAAGTTCTTCGAAAACGCCCGGTCCGAGTGGGAACACGAAATCACCCGCGACAATATGATTGGTGCCATGTCGAGTCTGGGCATGTTCTGCAATTATTACCTGCAATACTTCTACTCCACCGATACGGTTCTTGAGACGATCAAAGAAAAAGACAAGACACGTGGCGAAGAAGTGCTGGAAATTGAAGCCGCCTTGTTCAAGAAATATGCAGATCCCAGCTTGAGTGAAAAGCCCGAAGAGCTTGGCAAGCGCGGGGGAGCCCACTATTCCACGGCGGCCTTCTATTTGATCGACGGTATCGAAAATGACCGCCAGAATCGCCAGATTGTATGCTGCCGTAACAACGGGGCAATACCGACCTTTGACGACGATGTATCGGTAGAAGTGAGTGCCATCATTGGCAAAGATGGTGCCAAGGCCATTCAGCAGGAAGCTCCCGTACCTATTATTCGGGGCCTCATGCAGCACGTGAAAGCCTATGAGACCATGACGGTCGCGGCCGCCGTTTCCGGCGACCGGGAAACAGCCTTCCAGGCCCTGTTGCTCAACCCCCTCTCACCCAATGCTTCGGGATGTCGCGCCTTGCTCGATGACCTGTTGGAAGTTAACAAGCCCCATCTTCAAGGTACTTTCTTCTAGGCCCTCCTTCGGAGCTTCCACTATGACTCAAGCTGTTTGTGAGACCACGCTGCCGGACAGACAACCGACTGCGCGGGGAAAAGTCCGTGATCTGTACGATCTGGGTGATAGTCTTTTGCTCGTCGCAACGGACCGCATCTCTGCCTTCGACTGGGTCAACCCCGTAGGTATTCCCGACAAGGGTCGTATTCTTACGCAGATTTCACTCTTCTGGTTTGAGCAGATGGGGGACATCGTTCCAAACCATCTCATCTCCGCGGAGATTACCGATTTTCCAGAGGCGTTCCAGGCCTTCCCGGAAGTTTTCGCCGGTCGTTCCATGCTCGTTAAGAAATGCGCCATGTTTCCGGTCGAATTTGTGATCCGCGGTTACCTGGCGGGAAGTGGCTTGAAAGAATATGCAGAGCGCGGCACGGTCTGCGACATTCCCCTTCCCGAGGGATTGCTCGAGTCGAGCAAACTTCCGAGTCCCCTCTACACCCCGGCCACCAAGGCCACCGATGGGCACGACATCAATATCAGCCCCAATCGGGCTGGGGAAATCATCGGTGCCGACTGGAATGCCCGAGCCGCTGAAGCGGCCGTTGCGGTCTACCAGCGTGGGGAGGCCATCGCCGCCGAACGGGGTATCATCTTGTGTGATACCAAGTTTGAGTTTGGCGTTCTCAACAATGAGCTTGTCCTTGCGGACGAGGTGTTGACCCCCGACTCATCTCGCTTCTGGCCTGCCGCGTCCTACCGGGCCGGCGCCCCCCAACCTAGTTTTGACAAACAATTCGTCCGTGATTATCTTACGAGTACCGGCTGGGATAAGAATTCCGAACAGCCGCCACTCCCTGCGGATGTTGTAGAACAAACGCGTGCGAAATACATTGAAGCCTATACCTTGCTCACTGGGAAAAAGGACCTCTAGTTCATGGATGCTGCCCAAATCGCCGCCATAATTGACAATCCTCCACCACAATATCATCCACGGCCATTCGGCTGGGATGACGATGATCAGGTTCGGGATGAGTGTGGCGTTTTTGGGGTCTACGGACACCCCGAAGCGGCCCGTCTTATCTACCTGGGGCTTTACTCGCTGCAACACCGTGGCCAGGAAGGCTCTGGTATTGTGTGCGCCGACGAAGGCGTACTCAGTGCCCATCGTGGGGTGGGACTGGTGTCAGACGTATTCCGTCCCCACAAATTGGCGCGGGTAAAGGGTGCAAAAGGTATTGGCCACGTTCGCTATTCGACCTTTGGCAACAATAACCTGAAGAACGTGCAGCCCCTCGTCGTGGACTATAAGCGCGGCTCCATGGCCGTGGCCCACAATGGGAACTTGGTGAATGCCGGTGTGCTTCGGGACCAGCTCGAAGAGCAAGGCGCTATTTTCCAGTCCACGACGGACAGCGAAGTAATCCTGCACCGTATTTCCCGTTCGAACGGCAGTACCTTCACCGAATGCGTCGTCGAGGCCCTTCGGGACGTAATTGGTGCCTACTCCGTGGTTGTCATGAATGGTGACGAAATCGTCGCTGCCCGTGACCCCTACGGATTCAGGCCGCTATGGCTGGGCAAGCTCGATGACAGTTACATCGTGGCCAGCGAGACGTGCGCCTTGGATATTATCGATGCGGAACGTGTTCGCGAGCTTTCCCCCGGTGAAGTCGTCACGATCAACGAACAGGGTGTTCATAGCGAGTATCCCTTCGAGAAGGTTGTTCCCAAGCAATGTATCTTTGAATATATCTACGTATCCCGTCCCGACAGCGACATTTTCGGTGCCAGTGTAGACGAGGTTCGTAAGAATATGGGTCGTGAACTGGCCCGCCATGCGCCCGTTGAAGCCGATGTGGTTATGGCGGTTCCTGACTCTTCCAATCCGGCTGCCTTGGGATATGCCCACGAATCGGGCATCCCTTTTGATATGGGTATCATCCGAAACCACTATGTGGGCCGGACCTTTATTGAACCCGAGCAGGGAATTCGTGACTTCGGTGTGAAGATTAAATTGAATCCTTCCCGCAGTGCCATTGAAGGCAAACGTATCGTATTGGTGGATGACAGTATTGTTCGCGGCACAACGGCACGCAAGATAATTAAAATCCTGCGGAGCAACGGTGCCAAAGAAATCCACTTCCGTATATCGTCGCCACAGATTATTAATTCATGTCACTATGGCATTGATACCCCCAATCCGAGCCGTCTCATCGCCCACAATATGACGGTGGAAGAGATCAGGGAATATCTCGGCGTAGAGTCCCTTTCCTATCTGCCCATCGACGCCCTCGTGGCCGCAACGGGTGGGGCAAAGGATCACTTTTGTCTGGGTTGCTTTAATAACAACTATCCGACTCAGGTGCCTTCCGACTTTACCTTTCGGGATCCAAAATATCGTCACGTGGATCACAGCACGGAGCTTCTCGGGCAGTAGACGGAAATCTTGCGATACGAGCATCACAAATCCATCAAGACTACGGGAAGTCCTACTACCTAGCCACATAACTTTACGTGTTTGGAGGACTGTGGTCCTTGTTGACGCGATCAACATCCGATGACAACCCTACGAGTATCCCGCCGCCTTTGGCGAGGGTTATCGAAACTTCATTCTTTCCCGAAGCAATCCATTGGCCCGTGGAAGCATTGAAGACCGACAGCGGGCCGGGTCCAGAAAGGGTGTACGTCTTCTCGGTGGTGTAGTCGTTATTCACCACTACCACGAAGGTAGCATCTTCCAGCGTCTTTCCATCCAAATTGAAGAGCCCCAAGAGTATTCCTTTCAGCGGATCGCCTGCCGTATACGTCAGGGTGGAGGCAACACCGCTGATGTTGAAGGGACTGCTTGCTGGAAGCGATGGAATCTCCGGCGGATTGACTTCGTAGCCCTTCAAATAGGCTCCGATAAAATTCAGTGGCTGAAGCTCGGTCGCCACTTCCACAAACTCGCCATTTAGCGGCTTCAACGCATCATAAACAGACGTTGGCGTTCCGTTGGTATCAATAAGCCCTCCGGAAGCGGGGGGAGATGTGGGCCCATAGAGGAAATAATGAATACCCTCTGCACCATAGGCCAGCGTACTGTAGTTTAGAAAACGAAGCTCGCCCGCGCCGGGGACCCGCCACTTGTCATCAAAAGCGACTGCTTGGACAACATTCATAAACGGTATCCCGCCCGCAGCTTTCGCCGTCTGACTTGTGTATTGCAGGTTTTGGAGATAGCCCGTTGAGTCGTGATCGGACTTAAACTGGTAGTAGTCCTGACTGAGCAACGATGGCTTGACCGCCGGCATATACTCCTCCACGTAGGAAGGCAGGGGGAATATGTTGATATAGGACAAGTGGCCGGGATCACGAAGGCGGATGTATTCTACGAGCCTGCCAAGTCCGGTCAGCATCGGCAATGGGGGCTCATCGGCGATGAGGTAGGCGTATGCGGCCGGAGATTTCTGGTACGCATCGATTAAGGCGTCGAGTGACGCCTGACGCGATCCTCCGTCAAGGGAATCGACGGATAAAAGCGGGTGCATGAGGATAGTCCGGAGACCCTTCTGTTCGGCCATTTTCGCTTGTGCCACCGCAGTAATCCATACCACATTGTAGCCCCCAACGGCGGCCTCTTCGGCACGGGCATCCGTCAATGCTTTCCCATCTCCCCAATACATGACGATCGGCGTGCCCACCGTCCATCCGTCGTTCGATACGAATTCCTCAGCGAAGCACCTATGGGAGAGGTTGCCAAAGGCGAAGGCCAAGAGCACCATGCACATAGTTCTTTTACATATCATCATCAAACACCCGTAGATAAAGTTTCACAATACACGTAAATATTTGCGCCTGACCATCGGCGATCATCAACTACCGTGCCATGTACCAGGTAACGAGGGACGGGGGGGGAACTAATGGGCAGACACCTACTTCTCGGACTCACCGCGTTTGCGAGGCACGGTCGAGGCCGCTATCGTGCAATAAAAATGCCGCATCCAACAACTGACGGAGTAGGATGCGGCACAAAAGTTTAATTGGTTTGCGGGGTTAAATCAATCCCTGTTCCTGGAGACCCTTGGCCAGTTTCTTCTTTTCTGGCGTCGTAAGTTCCCGCTGGGGAGGACGAACGTATCCGGGATCAAAACCACGCTGGCGCATAATCTCTTTCAGACCGGCCAGACCACCGCCGTAGGTGAAGAGTCGGGTGGCTTTTTCAAGACGTAGCTGGGCCTGCCAGGCTTTTTTCAGATTGCCCTTCTGGACATTCTTGTAAATTTCTACATAGAGGTCGATGTAGGCGTTGGAGGAGCCGGATACGACGGCCTTACCGCCGGCCACGAGTGCCTGGAAGCCCTGTTCATCGGCGCCATTAATTACAGCAAATCCGTCCTCAGCCTGACCGAAAAGGCGGGTGAGGAGGGGCATGCTGCCAGAGCTGTCTTTAATGCCCACGATATTCTTGTGGCCCTTCGCGAGCTTGTCGATGAGTTCGGGGGAGAGGGCATTCTTTGCACAACTCGGGATGTTGTAGAGAAGTACGGGAAAGTCTGGAACCGCCTTGGCAACTGTAGCGTAGTACTGCTCAAGGGCAGCATCGTCATAGCCGTAAAAACAAGGCGCGACGACGGCAGCGGCATAGGCACCGACTTCCTGGGCGTGTTTGGTGAGCTCGATGGTCGTGGCGGTATCCATAGCACCCGTCTGTGCCACTACCTTCGCCTTTTTGCCAGCACCCTGGAGTGTTTCTTCCAGAACTGTCTTGCGTTCATCCGTGGAGCAGAGGTGGCCTTCACCCGTCGTGCCACACGGAAAAAGACCCGCGGCACCTTTTTTGACTATGTAAGCTGCCAGCGGGGCTACTTTATCAAAGTCGACGTATTCTCCGCCCTTCGTAAAAGGCGTCACGACCGCGACTATAATACCGTTAATATCAAACTTCATCCCTGATCCTTTCGAAACGAGGTTACTGCTCCGTTTGCCCAATCGTTGGGGCATACTGACAACAAAACACCCCTCGAATAATACAGGAACGTACCATGAATTTCGAGTTTATCCTGATTAACGACTTAAAATCACTGTCCCTACGATGAGGATTGCTTTTTTTCTGCTGCCTTAACCCGTTCCCACGCCAACACGGCCTCTTCGGGGGTCTGGGCTTTGTCATCCCCGAATACGTGCTCGTGACGGCGTATCATTTTCTCGTGAGCCCGTTCGAGCACTTCCTGGTACGAAAAGAGACCTTCTTCTTCTGCTGCGGCAATAGTGGCCAACAGGGTAAACAACGTATCCCCGCATTCTTCGGCCATGTGCTTCTTATCGCCTCCCATGAGGGATTCCACAAACTCGGCCGATTCGTCGTGCACAAAACCCGCAAAGGCCCGGGTATCTTGTTCCCGATCCCAGGGACAACCTTCCGGTGTGCGGAGGTATCGGGCCAGCTCAATGAGTGCCTGGTGCCATCCGGCCTCATCCACCGGAGTGTGGGGTAGGTGGGGGTACTGGGACATGGGAGTGACTCCTCGCTAGTTTGTTGACAAAAACGTGTTAATTAGCACTAAAGATCTTGAGTCGCTTGCCGATATATAGGGTAGAAATAGCTACTGGACAAGGAGGTCCTCACTATGACGGTTCAATGCTGCGTATGCAAAAAGGTCAAAGTCAACGAGTCATGGATGACTACTGCGGGCAATCGCCTCAGGGAAGTAAGCCATACCTACTGCCCGGTTTGCCTGGGTGCCA